>NZ_JAUBRP010000001.1:0-15969 GCF_036701935.1 Microcoleus sp. M2_D5
GTCCCGCCCGTCTTTTAAGGACGGGCGGGACGCCCATCCCACAAGAAAAAAGAGAAATTATTTAATTGACGATCCTTACGATCGCATAATTCAAGAATTAGCAGTGACAGAATTAGAGACTTGGCAGGAATACACTCTCCACGGAAAACCGCTATATTGACAACAGCCTTAATCCATGAAACACCGATAAACGTTCCTGCAGTGTGCCAGTTCCAAGGGTGGAATGTACCAACCACCGATCGCCCACAAACGGTTAATAACATCAAGAAGAAGCCCACCCTCGATCGAAGGTGGGCTCTGTTCATGCCAGCTTACCGACAGCTAGGCAATCGGGTCTCTTCGCTGGTAGACGTAAAATATCGGAAAAAGATCCGAACGTCTGAAAAAACTTCTCGCCCACCATTAAGCTTCAGTTTACCCAACCGGATCGGGAAAATTGCGTCCGCAGCGCTGTTCCCCTGAAATCGGGGAACACTGGGGCTTCAACTTTTCAAGAGACTTCTGCAAAAAAAGTAAGTCAAGGGCCTGCAGGATGCCTAAAACCAACTTCCCACAAGAATTAAAATTGTTCGAGAAGTCTCATATTCTCGTCTTTAACTTTGATTTCCCAACCGATTAGGCATCGTGATCGTGTGCAAAACGACGGAACAGGAAATCTAGGGCGTAGTTCCGCAAATTGTAGTATTCTGGATCTTCCATCATCTGAACCCGATCGCGCGGACGCGGAAAAGGAATCTCCAAAACTTCGCCAATTGTCGCCGCCGGGCCATTAGTCATCATCACCAGTCGATCGGCCAAAAACAGCGCTTCATCAATGTCGTGAGTAATCATCAACACCGTACAGCGGTGGTCGTTCCAGATTTTCAGCAATTCTTCCTGCAATTCCTCCTTAGTAATTGCGTCCAGAGCACCAAAAGGTTCGTCTAAAATCAGCACTTTCGGGCGAATTGCCAAGGCGCGGGCGATCGAAACCCGCTGCTTCATCCCCCCCGAAATTTGCGGCGGTCTTTTATCAGCCGCTTCTGTCAATCCCACCATCGCCAAATGCTCTTTGACGATCGCATTTTTTTCCACCTTCGACTTATTCGGAAATACAGAATTAACCGCCAGATAAACATTTTCAAACACCGTCCGCCAAGGCAGCAAAGCGTAACCCTGAAACACCACCATGCGATCGGGGCCCGGCTTCTCAATTTTTTGCCCGCTAATTCTGACGCTGCCTTGAGTTGGATGGCTAAAACCCGACACCATATTCAACAGCGTTGACTTGCCACAACCCGAGTGTCCGATCAGCGTAATAAACTCTCCCTCAGCTACAGTCAAGTTAACGTTTTCTAAAGCCCTGTAACCATTTGGGTATGATTTGTGAACATTTTCCATCACCAAAAAAGGCTTCCGGCGATCTTTTCCTTTCTTGGCTTGCTTTTTGGTGTCAGTCTGGTTCGTAGTGGTGTTAATCATGGGTTGGGAACTTTTTAGTGGGTTATTGGCTATAGCGAATAGTGAAATTTTGAATGTGAGCTGCGAGCCCGTGACTACTGAAACCCTTTTGTCTTTCTAGTTTGTATCGAAATCTCGATCCCCCTCGCATCCCCCCTGATAGTCGGGGGACTTTGAAGCCTCTTGTCCCACCCCCTACTCCCCTTATTAAGGGGGGTGCCAGGGTGATCTCCGGGTTTAAGAACACGCCCTAGAGAGAATCGAGTTGCTCATCGTCAGACGCAACTCTAAGCAGCTCTGCGGCCGGAATCGAGTATAACTTCAGCCATCGTGAAATCGCGTTTAATCGCCAGATTGTTGAGATAGCCGATCGGATCGTCTGCATTAAACACCGAGCCGTCAAACAAGCGCAGAGAACCCCGATTGTAAGTAATATCCGACATCCCCAACTCGCGCGCTGCAGTGCTGAACGGGCCCACCCGCACCATCCGCTCCAGAACTTCCACCCAGTTGCGCGGGAACACGGTATCGCCCCAGCGCGCCATCTGCACCATGTGCCACAACTGTTCGGTACGGCTCGGACGGTTGACCCCCTCTCCGCTGAACAAGTGGTGGGCGTATTCCCGCATCGGAGTATCCAGGTTGCAAGCAACAGAGCCGGGATCGCCAATTTGAATGTAATTCTGGTCAGTACCGATGTACTCCCGTCCCGCGATAATTTCGGCAACCTCGGCGGCGCGAGCCGGATTGGCGCAGTATTGGCAAGCTTCCAGCAAAGCTTTGATCAGAGCAATGTGAGTGTTGGGATAAGCAGCAGCCCAGTCTTCCCGCACTCCCAGAATTTTTCCGGGGTGTCCGGGCCACAATTCCAAATCTGTAGCCACCGTAAAGCCGACTCCTTCCATCGATGCCCGGAAGTTCCAAGGTTCGCCGACGCAGAAACCGTCAATAGTGCCACCTTGCAAGTCCACAATCATTTGAGCTGGAGGGATATTTTTCAGCACCACATCGCGATCCGGATCGATGCCGCCGGAAGCCAGCCAGTAGCGCAGCAACAGGTTGTGCATCGAAGAAGGGTGAACGATGCCCATGCGGTGGGTTTGGGCGGGCGTTCTCTGGAGCATTTTTTTAAAGTCTGCCAGAGTGTAGATCCCTTGGTCGTAAAAGCGCCTCGCGAGGGTAATGCCGTTGCCGTTGCGGCTCATGGTGAGGGCTGTAACGGTAGGAATAGGGGTCTCTTGGTGCCCCCCCAAGCTCAACCACATTGCCATCCCAGAGGGCATTTGGGCTGCATCTAAGTAACCAGCGGCGATGCCGTCTACGATGCCGCGCCAGCTCGTTTCCCGCACCAGGTGGACTTCATCGAGGCCGTGTTTGGCAAACAAGCCTTTTTCTTTGGCGACAGCGAGGGGAGCGCAGGCTGTTAGGGGAATGAAGCCGAGTTCGAGGTTGACTTTTTCCAAACCGTGGCGGGCGATCGCCGGTACTTTCCGGGCTCGCAGTTTTTTGACGCGCTTCTGCTGGTTGAGGAAGTAAATCATTTCGCTACGTAGAGCGTAGTAGCTGGGGTGCGTGACGACTTCCATCCGTTTGCGGGGGCGGGGGATGTCTACTTCGAGAATCCCGCCAATCTTCGATTCTGGGCCGTTGGTGAGCATGACGATGCGATCGCTCAGCAGCACTGCCTCATCCACATCGTGAGTCACCATCAGGGCGCTGATTTCGTACTCTTGGCAAATTTCCATCAACTTTTCTTGCAAGTTGCCGCGAGTCAAAGCGTCCAAAGCGCCGAAGGGTTCGTCTAGAAGTAACAGTTTGGGGCGCAGGGCGAGGGCGCGGGCGATCGCCACGCGCTGTTTTTGTCCCCCTGATAGCAATGCAGGTTGTTTTTCGGCGTGGGGCGTCAAGCCCACCATATCGATGTGTTTTTGAATGATTTCGAGGCGTTCGGCTTTCGGTAAGCCGGTCATTACCGAGTCTACGGCTAGAGTAATGTTTTCTCTGACCGTCCGCCAAGGTAGCAGCGAATAGTTTTGGAATACTACCATGCGATCGGGGCCTGGTTGGGTGATTCTTTGTCCTTCAATTGTCACCAATCCTTCTGTCGGCAAATCCAAACCTGCCACCATATTTAGCAGCGTAGATTTGCCGCACCCAGAGTGTCCGATTAAGGAGATAAATTCGCCTTTTTCAATTTCCAGATCGATGCCTTTGAGAGCAACGTATGTGCCCCCGTCTGATAAATTAAATACTTTTTCCAGTTGTTCTATTTCAATCAAAATCGACATGATTTTCTGGCCTTTTTTGTAGGTTGGTTATTTCGCTAGATAATGTCGCTTTTTCTCAAATCTAGATCCCCCTCGCATCCGCCTTAATCAGGGGAGTAGGGGTTGACTTTGAATACACTCTTTTCCCCCCTTATTAAGGGGGGTGCCAGGGTGATCGAGACTTGGCTACAAACAAGAGAGACGGTCGGTTTAACGCTAAGTTGTCGCGCCTTGGACAGAGCCTGGGAACGAGTAACTCACAAATCAAAACTATTTTCCTTGAGGGGGAGCAATTTTTTGCTGCAACCAAGCCATCATGCGATCGAGCAGCAAACCAACAGCCCCGATGTAGACTACAGCTAACAAAATTTCGCTGATGTAGTTTTGCTGGTAAGCGTTCCAAATAAAGAAGCCGATACCTGTAATCCCGGACATCACAATTTCCGCAGCGATAATTGCCAGCCAAGCCAAACCGATCGCAATTCTCAATCCTGTGAAGATGTAAGGAAGTGCCGACGGAAACAAGATATTGAGGTAATACTCTTTCCGAGAAAGTTGCAGCACTTTCGCAACGTTGTTGTAGTCGTCGGGAATTTGGCGCACACCTTCAGCCGTGTTGATCAAAATCGGCCAAACTGAAGTGATAAAAATCACGAACAAAGCAGCAGGTTCGTTTTGTTGCAGTGCAGCCAGGGCGATCGGCACCCAAGCCAAAGGGGCCACCATCCGCAAAAACTGAAAAAGCGGATCTAAAGCCTTATTTAGAAAAGGATTTGTACCTACCACAACCCCCATGCCAATTCCCACAGCAGCGGCGAGAGTATAGCCTTTTGCCACCCGTTCCAAACTAGCTAAAGTTTGCCAAAACAAGCCGACTCCGTAGGTTTTGGAGTTCATGAAAGGATACATCAGCAAAATCCGCGTCCGTTCGTCAGTCCAAACGCTTGTCGGCCCCGGCAATTTAATAATTCCAGAACTTGACAGGAATTGCCAAACAAACAGAAATCCTATTAGCCCCAAGATTGGCGGCAATATATTCGGGGAATTCTTCTTCCAAAACTCGCCCAGCGCCGCTTGCGGAGCGACTCCACCTCTCCGATTTGTACTTACAGCCATCCTGCTTATCTCCTCTGTTTCTGCGGTGTTTTCTTTCGAGACTAAATTTTCGAGGCTAAATTATGGGAAGCTTTTACCCATCACACTTTTTTAATTGCCAAACTACTCAGATAAGCTTCTGGCTGATCGGGATTAAATTCTTTGCCGTCAAAGAACTTTTCAATACCGCGAGACGTACTTTTCGGAATTTCAGCATCAGCCACTCCGGCTAATTTAGCTGCGGCTTTCCACAAATCTTCGCGGTTGACTTTATCGATGATTGCCTTTTTGTCTGCCAAGGTTTTTGTCGGCAAGAAAGCCCAGCGCACGCTTTCGGTTAAGAACCACAAATCGTGGCTCTTGTAGGGATAGGAAACGTTGCCGACACCATCGTTCCAGTACAGCGGACTGCTCTTGAAGTCGTTGATGTCTGGTTTGCCGTCGCCCATGACGTACTTGCCTTCATAGGGAGGAGTCAAAACAGCCGGATTTACGTCAAAGAAGTTTTTGCCGGAAACAATCGCAACTAATTCGGCGCGATTTTCTGGCTTGTCGCACCACTGCTGAGCTTCGATTAGTCCTGCTAGCAAGGCTTCGGTGGCTTTCGGGTGTTTGTCTACCCAGTCGCCGCGAATTGCTAGATATTCCTCTGGGTGGCCTTTCCAGATTTCGGCAGTCAGGGCTGACATGAAGCCGATGTTTTCTTTGACAATCCGCAAAGGCCAGGGGTCGCCGGTGCTGAAAGCGTCCATGCTTCCGGTTTTCATGTTTGCCACGGTTTGGGCAGCCGGTACTGTTAGCAAGCTGACATCTGTATCGGGATTGATGCCGTTAGCTGCCAGCCAGTAGCGAATCCACAAGTCTTGGTTGGCTTTGGGGAAGGTGTAGGCTGCTTTGAAGGGGGTGCCTGCTTGCGCCAAACCTTTGATGTAGTCTTGGGCTGCTTGGTCTAGTTTGAGTCCGAGCCCTTTGCCTTGGTGTTTGCCCGCGATCGCAATTCCATTTCCGTGAGTGTTCAACTGGGCTAGAACATACATCGGGATTTGGACGCTGTTTTTGGTGATCAGACCTTGACTAATTTGATAAGGCATCGGCATTTGCCACTGGCCGCCGTCTATGCCGCCCCCGGCCGATCCGATTTCTACGTTATCTCTGGCCGAACCCCAGTTGGCTTGCTTGGCAACTGTTACCTCTGTCATTCCGTATTTGGCAAAAAAGCCTTTTTCTTGGGCAATGATTAAAGGTGCTGCTTCGACGATCGGGATGTATCCCAATGCGATTTTAGTGCTTTCAATTCCTTCTACTCTTTTCTCGTTGGCCACAGCAACTGCTGAGGTTGCCACCGGCACTGCCCCGCCACCAGCAGTGGCTCCACCACCGCCAGCACTAGCACCCGGTTCGGGAGGATTTCCCAAACACCCTTTGAGCAGTATTGAACTGACTGCAGATGCACCTGCTGTAACGATAAATTTACGCCGAGAAAGCGCAGAAAATTCATCTGAAAATCTTGTCATAGTCTAGCCTCGCTGCAATTCATAATCTTCTGTAACAACATTCACTGAAGTTTATCAAGGCGCTTTTTTTCTGTTCGCTAATGGAATTTAGCGAACTGTTTTGAGCGATCCTTGGCAGGAGGGAGAAAAAGATTTATCGCTAGTATAAGTCTTTAAACTATCCCTGCTGATTTGACTTGTTTGATTAATATCGATATTTCGATCGGCCCAGTTGTGTGAGGTGGCAAAAAGCGAGCAGCACATTTTCTTGGCTTCGTTATTAGCTTACCGTACTCTTGCTGAAATTATAAAACAATTATTAAATTTGATTGATAAGTAAATCTTTTAGCTGTGTGCTATCGATAAGGAAGGGTTGGGAAGGGCGATCGGGTTTGCTTATCAAAACTGGTTTAAACCAAGGCTTCCAGGGTAAAGGTTGTAGCGAAGGGCGATCGGGCAGCCTTCAACTGTATTGTCAATAAGTTGCAAACATCGCAGCCACCGCACATTTACTTTGTTAATATACGTCTATATTTTTTTTAGAAAATTGTAGTTTATTATACAGAAATAATAAACTTTTTAGGATTCGGCTGTTTTAAAAGGCTTAACTGGTTTTCATTGGACTAAAATTGGCGCTTAATCGTAAGTGATTTACCGGATAGGATATGACGTGCGCTTTCAGGTTCGATTTCTGTAATACCGAGAAACCGGGTTTCTTCAAGAAACCCGGTTTCTAAACACCCGAAATTACTAATCGCTCGCACTTTTGTACAGCAGCTTAGTTGGGCGGGTCAAAGCGGTTGACGGAGAGAGCAACACCGATCATCGGCAGAGCGACACCGAAGCAAATCAGCCACTGATCCAGATTCATCGGAGCCGTCTCGAATATGCGATTGACAAACGGAGAGTTAGCAAAGATGATCTGCAAAATCACCGCCACGACAATTCCCACACCGAGGGCGGGAGCACCGCTAACTTGTTCCTTAGATCCGCTAAATTTAGCCATCAAAGAAGGCAACAACTGGCTGAGGCTCAACAGGTAAAAGATTCTACCCATTACCAAAGCTTGAATCGCCATCGTGCGGGCTAGTTGGATCGTTCCCCACTCCGCTTGGCGCACCCATTCAAACATTCCGAAAATCAAAGTCCAGTTGTAAAGAGAAATAGCGATAATTCGCTTGATTCGATTTGGAGTCAGCAAAGGTTCGTTTGCCGATCGAGGTTGCTGTTTCATCACTCCCGGTGACTTGGGCTCGAAAGCCAGCGGTACAGTCATCGTGATCGAGTTGAGCATATTCAGCCAGAGAATTTGCAGCGACAAAATCGGCAATTCTCGCCCGAGGAGGGTGCTGAGCAAAATTGTCATCGATTCTCCGCCGTTGACTGGGAGAATGAAGCTGATTGCTTTGAGCAGGTTTTTGTAAACCGATCGCCCTTCTTCGACAGCAGATTCGATCGACGCAAAGTTATCATCGGTAAGAATCATGTCGGCGGCTTCTTTAGAAACCTCCGTACCGCTGCCCATCGCAATCCCGATATCCGCTTGTTTCAGCGCCGGCGCGTCGTTAACGCCGTCTCCCGTCATCGCCACAATTTCGCCTTGATTTTGCAAGGCTTCTACGAGGCGGAGTTTTTGTTCTGGGGCGACGCGGGCAAAAACTGAGCCGGCTTCTACGGCTTCGCCGAGTTCCTGCTTGCTCATGGAGGCGAGCTCGGCGCCGGTGTAGGCTACAAGTTCTCTGTGGTGTTTAGTTTTGCGGAATCCCATGCGGCGGGCGATCGCCTTGGCTGTAGCGATGTGGTCGCCGGTAATCATTTTGACTTGGATGCCGGCGGTTTGACAAGCTTGGACGGCTGCGATCGCCTCAGCCCGCGGCGGGTCGATCATGCCTTGGAGTCCCAAGAAAATCAGCCCAGATTCCAAATCCGAATGATCGACGGAATTTTGGCTTTCGGGTACTGGCTTTTTCGCTAAAGCCAAGACGCGCAAGCCTTGATGCGCCATTTCATCGACTTGGTGGTGGATTTGTTCGCGATCGACTTCTACCGGATTTCCTTGAGTGTCGAGACTGGAACCGCACCGGCCGAGAATTGATTCTACGGAACCTTTGACGTACAAAATTTTGCCAGTGGGAGTTCGGTGCAGCGTCGCCATGTATTGAAACTGAGATTCAAAGGGAATTGAATCCAGGCGCTGCATTGATTTGGACAAAGCTTGCTGGCTCAATTCGGCTTTTTTGGCAACAGCAATTAACGCTCCTTCTGTCGGATCTCCGACGACTATCCAATTATCGTCTTTGAATTCCAACTGAGAGTCGTTGCAAAGAAGTCCAGCTTGCAAACATTCTTGCAAAGTTGGAGCTTGGCTGACAGTAATTGGCAGTTGGTTGAGTTGAATTTCACCTTCGGGGCTGTATCCCGTACCCGTAACTGAGTAGGATGCGCCGCCAGAATAGATTTCTTGCACCGTCATCTGGTTTTCCGTCAAAGTTCCGGTTTTGTCGGAACAGATGACTGTAGCGCCGCCTAGGGTCTCTACAGCGGGCAATTTGCGGACGATCGCGTGGCGATTTGCCATCCGGGAAACGCCTACGGCTAGGGTGACGGTGATGACGGCGGGTAAGCCTTCGGGAATTGCGCCGACAATCAGGGCGACTGCGGGTTCGACTGCTTCTTTAAAGGCTGAAACCCCCGGTGCGACTGGCCGCCCCAATCTGACTGCGAAGGTCAAGGTTGCCATTCCCAACACGAATAACAGCCAGTTTTGACTGAATTGGTTGAATTTGCGGGTTAAGGGGGTGGTGAGGTCGATGTGGCGATCTAATAGTTGGGAGATTTTGCCTGTTTCGGTTTTATTGGCGATCGCAATTACGATGCCGCTACCTTGGCCAAAAGTTACAAAACTTCCCGCGTATGCCATGTTGTCGCGTTCTGCTAGCGGCGTTTCTTGCGGCAGAACCAAGTCTCCAGATAGTCCTAATTCTTTTTCGACAGCAACAGATTCTCCGGTGAGTCCCGATTCGTCGATTTGCAAGTCGCGCACTTTCACTAAGCGCAAGTCTGCCGGTACTTTGTCGCCGGAAGTCAGGATTACTAAGTCGCCGACAACGAGTTCTTTGGAGGGAATTCTTAATTTTTTGCCGCCCCGAATGACTGTGGCTTCGGTGGTGACAGCTTGGGCTAGGGCTTCAATTTTTTTCTCGGCTCCAGCTTCTTGGATGAAACTAATAGTAGCGTTGGTGGTTGTTACGCCCCAAATTACGCTAGCGTTTAGCCATTCTCCGATCGCGGCTTTGATTAAACCTGCACTCAGCAAGATGATCAGGAGGGGTTGGTTAAATTGCAGGATAAATTTTAACCAGGCTGGTTTCCCTGCTTTAACCGTTAGTTCGTTGGGCCCGAATTTCTGTTGGCGATGGTTGGCTTCTGTCGGTTCTAAACCGCTTTCCAGGTTGGTTTCTAAGATAGTTGCAACCTTGGATATTTCTAGGTAGTGCCAATATTGCTCTGCTACGTCTACATCGTTGGCGGATCTTGATGGCATTATTCTTCCTGAATATTGGGGGTGTGTGAGGAGCTTCGATCGCTCTTTAATAGGCACGCTCAATACAACTCAGCGCTCGTTGGAGCGTGAATATATTGAGCGGCTTAATTGTTTGTTGATTACTTTAACGGGCTGTGACTTACATCTATATTACAACGGATGTAGTCGTTTGTGGCAAGAAATTTGGGGAATTATTTGCGGCGCTAAATCTGGTTTGGGACTTGGTGGCTAAGGTGGGGAAAAGTCGATCGAATCCCTTGACATTTTGCAAATTTTAGGTGTGGTTGAAGAAAGGGAGGACACGGAAGTCACGGATAGACGGATTCATTATTGAACACGAGTCAGGAGTTATCGATCGCAGAAATGTTACAACCTAGTTAAGCAACAAAATTTTGAGTTCATGGAAATAGTAGTGACGCTGGTGCTGGGTTCAGTGCTGTTTGTCTGGGGAATGCGGTTCGGGCGGGTGTTAGTTCGATCGGGAGTGACGGCTAACGACTTGTTTAAGGGCAGAAATTCGATCGCCCTGCTGTTTTTGGGTTTTTATATTGCCTTGCTGCTACTGGCTCTAAATATGCCTCAAATGCCTGCTTTGCCGATCGAGTGGCGCTTTCACGGGATGCGAGTTACTTGGACTTTGCTCAGAGTGATGCTGATGGGAGTCTGCGGTATTGGCTTTAGTATAAGTTGGTTGACAGCGCGATCGCAAGTAATCGCAGTAATTTTAATTGGCTTGTTGGGATTGGGAGGATTTACAGGCGCTGAAAACTATTTTCTGGCGCCAATTTACGCTGATTTAATAGATAATTTGCGGCCCAACGGTGTATTTCGGCAAACATCTAACAGCAGTTGCGCGCCGGCGGCGCTAGCAACAGTGTTAAGGCGTTGGGGAATGGATGCGACGGAATCGAGTGTAGCTAGGGAGGCCGGCACGAGTCGCTTGGGAACTTCCATGCCCCAGTTAATTATAGCAGCAAGAGCTTTGGGCGTAAATGCGATCGAACTAACGCCAACTTGGGAGCAAATTCAGCAAATTAATCGCCCCGGAGTGCTAGCAGTTTGGCTGTTTGACGGCCCTCGGAAGCTACCCCACGCGGTCGCTTTGCTGGGAATGAATGACAGTGTAGCTGTCATTGGAGACCCGGCGCGGGGCAGGATTTTCTATTTAGATAGGGCAACTTTTGCCCGGGTTTGGCGCGATCAATACGTGCCGATTTTCCGGTCTGCTGATATCTTGTTAAGTGACAAAGAAGCTATTGATTATTTGAGTAAATTAGGATATAGTAGCGGCGATTTGAAAACAGATATCGAGCGCTTTCAAACAGATAAAAAAATGAAAGTCAGCGGCAAATTAGACAGGATGACTGAATTAATGTTGAGCGGCCCATTCTTGGAAGGCGTACCGAGATTGGACGGGAAATAAGCCAGGAAATGTAGGGGCGGGTTTCACCAACCACAAACGCCAATAATTGCTGGTCTCAAAAACCCGTCCCCACCAAACGAAAAATCTCAATGTACGTTATTATAAATAAGATACTCCTTCTTGAACAGTCCAATGAATAATTTTTGTTTTTTCACCAAATCAGCTCTTTATTAAGGCTAAACTGAGCAGGCAATGGTTGTAACTTTTCAGCAATACCTAAAAGATAATCTTTGGCTAAGCTATCGAGATTTGTGCGATTTAGAGATAAATATGAACTTAACAATGTAGGTTGAGAAAGCCCTTTAAGTGTCACACCTGCTATCTCATAATTTAATACATCTGGATAAACATTTTGAAAAATCTCATCTGCAAAATCGCAATCGAATAGCTCCACAAATGCAAAAATAACTTGTCTGGCATCAAAAAAATAACAACTTCCTATAAGTTCCTGTTCTGGACTGATGTAAAAACGTTTCTTTGTACGGTGACCAGAACTTTTCCATAACAGTTCTCCCATATTTTGCCTACACAAAACTAAAATATGTAACTGCTGATCTTCATATACACCAGCAACAAAACCCCGAAATAAATCTGACGGCTCTCTGGGAATCGTTTGCCCATTAAGCGATTTGTATATTACTGAAGGAAAAAGAGGCTGGCTGGCAAGCTTAAGCAATCGCTGCAACTCAGAAAACCGGGGACTGGTTTTGGGCAAATATTTCTTGACTTTGCCATAGTTCAGTAAGGGATTAAATTGCTCGATATATTGACACTCTAACTCTTTCAATTCAGAAACGGAAGCTAGAATATATTTAATAACGATTTTATCCAATCCTTTTCTAGCAAGTTGCTTGTAGCGGTGATGGCTCGCTCCTGCCCAACGTTTCCGTAAGTTTTTGGCTTGACCAATATAAAATAATTGTTCGCGTTCACCGACCACAAAATAAATACCTGGATGGTCAGGAAGCTGGTGGCGAAGGCGTAGGGTTAACTGCCCAGACAAAAGCTCTACACTACTTGGATTCATAATTTCATTATCCTTGTTTGTTTTATTATTTAATAGCTAACCGGATTTAATATCACGAGTTAAGCAGCGATTGACTGGGCGATCTTTACCCTCGCAAATAGGACTGCGGTACCAGCAAGCGTCAACCCGCGCTCTGTACGGATAATAGCCGGCGGCTCATTAGATACTAAGCTCATACTCACAGGCAGTTGCTAACTTATGTTGATTGTACCTCAAACTGAGTAGATTTAACAACATTCATTCCCGCCACCGCAAATTTTTGATAAGCTGCATCTGCTTGTTCCGTAAAATCAACAACACCCGGAACAACCACAGGTGAAGTGCAATCTTCCAGCAAATAAACCTTCTTTGCCAAATTCGGATCTCGCGCCAAAATTTCAGTCAGCAAATCATCAATTGTCCAAGCAACGCAGTGACTTTTCGCTTGTCCGGCAATAATTACTGCATCAAAATCAAGTAATTTATCCATAAACTTAGCATTCTTTTCCGCAATCGGATTGCCGTCGAATCCATCTAAAACTTCCGGTCTCAAAACCGAATAGTTTTCTGTCAGTGGATTCCCGCCTTTGATTTCAAAAAGTGCTTGGCTGTTGCGGGCTATAGTATGAAAAAATACTGCTTCTTCAACGGCGGAAACCAGGGCGTGTCCGATGCCGCCGAGCATCGAGTGATAGGGCCAAATTGTCAGGGGATATTTTCCATCGGCGCTGAGTTTTTTGACGTAGTGGCAAGCCTGTTTTTCCAGTGCTGAAAAATTGTCCCTGCTGATGCTGTGGGCGATGGCGGGATTGACTTTCCAAATGCCTTTTTGGACATCTTCGAGTGTAATAGAAGTTGCGGCTGGTATGGGGTGTTCGCCTGCTTCGTCTATCCAAAAGATTGGATGAAAAATTTGCATGGCGGTGTGGGTGTCCATTGTCGGCGCAATGGTTGTAATTGCGTTTAAATTGCGGTAGATGAATTCGCACAACCGCAAATTATCGTCTACTGCACCGCTACCGGAACGCCCGCCCACAAATAGTTCAAATTCGGGCAAGCAAAAGGTATTTTGAGCGTCGATTATCAGCAAACAAGTCTGATTTTTGTCGCTGGCGGCGGGCTGGATGCTGTGCTGCTTTGCCCAATCTTTCGCTTGGGCGGCGCGTTCTTGGTAGGGTACTCGCCAGACTTCGCCTACTTTTTTGGGGTCGAAATATTCGGGGATTGGAAGTTGGGCTTTTGGTGTCATGACGATCGCTTTTAGGGTAGTTTACAGTAATAATTTAAGTTTGCAGTATAATGCTGATAAATATTTGCGGGTGAATCATGGCAAAAGCACGAATCCAAGATTATTATAGGGTAAATTTTAAACGCATAGTGTTGTTTTTTTCGATCGCAGTTTTGCTCGCTCTCTTAATTGTAGCAACTCGCTCTGCCTGCGTTCAAGATGTTTTGAGAACTGTGTTAATGCGGATCGAGGATTTAGGGTGGTGGGGGCCAGTGGCTTTTGTAGCTACTTATAACTTGGCTACTGTGCTGTTTGTACCGGGTTCGGTACTGACGCTGGGAGGGGGAGCGATTTTTGGTTTGTGGTGGGGCTCAGTTTACGTATTTGCGGCGTCGATTTTAGGTGCTGTATTTGCTTTTGCGATCGGGCGCTATTTGTGCCGCGATCGCGTGGTAAAATATATGGAATCTCACCCCAAGTTTAAAGCTCTCGATCGCGCAGTTTCCCAACAAGGATTAAAAATAGTTTTTTTGACTCGTCTTTGTCCTTTATTTCCTTTCAATTTATTGAATTACGCTCTAGGAATTACTCAAGTTTCTTTGAAAGATTACGTGCTGGGTTCCTTTGGCATGATACCGGGTACAATTATGTACGTTTACTCCGGTTCTTTGGTGGGAGAGGTTGCTGCGATAGGCACGGAAACTGTGTATGCAAGTCCTCAAGATTCCGCCGTAAAATGGTTGATTAATATTATCAGTTTTCTCGCTACTGTCGCTGTTACTGTCTTTATCACTCGGATAGCCAGCAAAGCTTTGGAAGAAAGTATTTAATTAGGAGAATTTGCCCATGTCGCAGTCAAAAGTCGATCGCGTAACTGTCCCCCCGATGGACGAACACAACGAGAAATTAGTCTCCTATTTGCATCCGCCCGATTGGGTAAATCCGCAGCCTGCTAGTTCTTATAATTTAGTAGTAATTGGCGCGGGCCCCGCTGGATTAATTGTGGCTGCCGGTGCCGCAGGTTTGGGCGCGAAAGTTGCTTTGATTGAAAAACATTTGATGGGCGGCGACTGTTTGAATGTCGGTTGCGTGCCGTCAAAAGCGCTGATTCGTTCGTCTCGTACTGTCGGCGATATCTGGAATGCCAGTAAATTTGGCGTTCGTGTTTCTGACAGTGTAGAAGTGGATTTTGCCGCTGTGATGGAACGAATGCGCCGCATCAGGGCGGGAATCAGCGATGTTGATTCTGTTCAACGATATCAGGAGAAATTAGGAGTCGATGTTTTCTTAGGTTCCGGTCGTTTTACCAGCAACAATACAGTAGAAGTTGCAGGTAAAAATCTCCGCTTTAAAAAAGCAGTAATTGCCACAGGTGCAAGGGCGCGACAACCGCAAATTTCAGGTTTACAAGAAGCTGGATATCTAACAAATGAAACTGTCTTTAACCTCACAGAAAGACCTCAGCGTTTGGCAGTAATTGGCGCAGGGCCGATCGGCTGCGAATTGGCCCAAGCCTTTCGGCGGCTGGGTTCGGAAGTGGTATTGCTGCACAAAAATGCTCAGATTTTAGACAAGGAAGATGCGGATGCTGCTAAAATCGTGCAGCAGGCTTTTGTACGCGAAGAAATTCAACTAATACTAGAATCCCAAATAGAGCGCGTTGAGAAAACAAATGCAGGCAAAGTAATTTATTATAAATGTCAAGGTAAGGAAGCATCGGTAACAGCAGATGAAATTATTGTGAGTACAGGGCGATCGCCTAACGTGGAAGGATTGAATCTGGAGGCTGTGGGCGTTGAATACGATACACAAACAGGCGTATTTGTCAACGACAACTTGCAAACTACTAATCCCCGCATTTATGCCGCTGGGGATATTTGCATGAAACATAAATTTACTCACGCTGCTGATTTTGCCGCGAGAATGGTGATTCAAAACACTCTATTTTTCGGGCGCAAAAAGCTCAGCGCTTTGACGATACCTTGGTGTACTTACACAAACCCGGAAATTGCGCGCGTCGGAATTGGGGAATACGAGGCTAAGGAAAAAGGCATTGATATCGATACATTTTTAATTCCTTTCAGTCAAGTCGATCGGGCAATTATTGACGGCGAAGAGGAAGGATTTGTGAAAATTCACGTCAAGAAAGGCAGCGATAAAATATTAGGTGCAACTATTGTAGCGCGACACGCTGGGGATATGATAAGCGAGATTACTTTGGCAATGGTTAACAATATTGGTTTGGGAAAGATTGCTAGCATAATTCATTCGTATCCGACGCAAGCTGAGGCAATTCGGAAAGCGGGAGATGCTTACAATCGCACTCGTTTGACTCCGCTTGTGAAGAATTTGTTTAATAAATGGCTGGCTTGGACGCGGTAGTTTAAACTGTATTGAATCAACACCAGGTACAATTGAACCGTAGGGGCGGGTTCACCAACCATCTATGGCGAAAATTAATAATCTCCTAAAC
>NZ_JAUBRP010000001.1:16069-64163 GCF_036701935.1 Microcoleus sp. M2_D5
CCGCCCCCACCAGTCATCACCAGATAAAATTGGGATAAAACAATGAACCGTAGGGGCGGGTTCACCAACCATCTATGGAAAAAATTAATAATCTCCTAAACCCGCCCCCACCAGTCATCACCAGATAAAATTGGGATAAAACAATGAACCGTAGGGGCGGGTTCACCAACCATCTATGAAAAAAATTAATAATTTCGTAAACCCGCCCCCACCCGATCGCAAATACAAATCTACCCTTAATTTATGGGATAAAATGTTGATGTAAAATTGGGCGTTGGAGGGCGGGTTTATCAGATTGTTTGATTTGTGTTAAAGATTTCGGTGAACCCGCCCCTACAGAGATTGCGGTTTTCAATATTCCCATTTACGTTTCTGTTTCTGTTTCAAATCCCACACCTTCATACAAAAGTGCGATCGGCAAATCAAACTCAATGCTTGATAAAGTGATAATCTCCCCAGCCGTGTAAGAATAGTACAGCCACATTCTCCCCTCTCCCCGACAGTAACGCTCAACAAAAATCTTTTGTGAATCAATCAAGATATACTCTTGCAAAGTCGGAATTTTTAGGTAACAAGTGAATTTTTCATCCCGATCTTTAGCACTTGTACTGGGAGAAAGAACTTCCACAATGATTTTAGGATTCTGAATGAAGTTGCGGGAATTTAAGTCTTGAGGGTCGCAACTGACTATCACGTCGGGGTAGTAGTAACGGCTTTGAAAACTGACTTGCAATTTCACATCTGACACGTTCATCCGACAGCCTCTGGAACGTATATGTGGGCGCAATGCAGTGTAAAAGTTGAGTGCCAGATCGTTATGGGGAATTGTACTGCCTGTCATGGCAAAAACTTCGCCGTTGACATATTCGTGGCGAATCTCTTGTTGAGCTTCCCATTCGAGATATTCCTCAACCGTCATTTTTTGTGGTTCTTGCGGAATGGCTATCATAACAAAATTTTTTGTAATGTTACTTTGATTGTAGCATGAGGCCTGGGACAATTGTCAGAAAAACCATAGGTCAAAAATCCCCTTCATCTACTTGGAATACCGTCAATCCCAAGCTTCTCCACATATCAACAACTTGCTGGCGATCGTCTAACACAAATTTAATGTTATACTTCCCATCAATATGCTGCCGATAGAATTCCTCCTTAATCAGAGAATCCTTCCTCATATCTCCCGTTTTCCGCATATAAAGAGCAGCATAATTGACATCGTACTGCTGCAACCATTTTTCAGTTTGAGGCTGACAATCATCTGTGCGGCCCGACACTACAATAATATTAGCGCTGGTTTGCCACTTGCGAACGGTATCTAAAACTGGCGGATTGGGCAAATCGCGATCGCACGTAGAAGCATCAAAAGGATTTCTGCCGTTGAGAAGCGCTAATGTGCCGTCCATATCCACAATAATTGCATCCCGCAAATCCGGGTTATATTCCGGCGGCACAACGGGAACCCGCACGTACTTATTGTACATCTTCACAATCACATCTTTGCCCACCGAATTAAGTCTTTTCAAATCCCGTTTAATACATTCCTCAACCGGAACTTGCAGGAAAGAATCATTAACTTCGACAACAGCTTTACCTTTAACCAACTCCTTGATATGCTCGATGTGAGGTCCAAAATTAGTATCATCAACAATGACGTGCTTGCCGCTTTCCAAAGCCATCAAAATAATCGTATCTCTCAACTGCACAATAAACTTTTCGTTCGCCGGCGACCAATGAGAAGCGTGAGCCATTTCTCGCAGCAAATCTTTATTCGTGCGAACCCATCTAGCAGGTTCAGACAGCAGCAATTCCCTAGCAAATTGAGATTTTCCCGAAGCAGGCAAACCGACAAGGACAATAACTCTTTTCATGCTAATTAATACTTGGTAATTTCGTTCGGTTGCTGAGCGAAGTAGAAACAATTTATTTTACAAACCTAAATGGATGTAATCTAAGCCCAATAATTCCTCCATCTTATTGATAGTAACATCGCGGAGAGCTTCTTTCACTCCCGCAACTCTGCCGGCGCGCAAGGAAAACAAAATCCCGGAATACGGCAAATGTTTCACAGCTAAGGCAAAATCTTTCTGAACTTCAATATGTTTGTGCTGTCGGTAAACCTCCTCGATTTCTTCAACCAAACATTGATATTTTTCCTTAACTTTTTGATACAACTCAGTCCACTCAGGAAAATAAGCTAAAAACTCTTCTCCTTCATTAGTTATAACAATCTCGATCATCCTGCGGGTCGAAAACCCTTCGCGCAGATGGGAAATTGCGACATATTGCGGAGACTTTACTTTAACTCGGTTGAAGTTAGCATCGCAGATAATATACCCTTCCGAATTCATCGGATCTAAATGTTGAGCCGCTTCGATAACTTCTTTCCAGCTAGTTAAAGGATAGGATGCGACCAATTCCCAGCCGTATTTATTAGCCCAAATACTCGGATCGGTTTCTAGCAGCGTTTGAGTGTTGCGAACCCCGTGCAGCACGATTTGATTGTTTGGCTGCTGGACAACTATTCTATTGTAAGGCGTCATCAACTCAAAGATAAAACACTGGTCGGTTTCTTGTGGCAATTGATATCCCAATTCTTGCCAAACTTTCCAAAAAAGCTCTGCAAAAGTGAATCCAAAACCGTTAACTTCGCCGGCGGCGTCGGGAGTGCCGCTAGATTGCACTCTCCATTCTCCCTTGTAAAAATACAGTACAGTCAAAGAACCGTCTAGTTTTTGGTAAACTTTGGCATTTGTCCAATCAATTGCAGCGGCGTGAATTTCTCCGTAATTAAAAAATTTGTCGTAGGGATAAGAAACTATCTGCCAATCTTGAGATGAATCTAAAATAATGCCTCGGCACTGCTGGACTATTTTTTCGCCCAAGGGAGATTCTATCTGCGAGTATTTCAGACATACTAAATCGGGATATTGGCGGTGGCGGGTAACTTTGATATGATAAGTTTCGGACAAGGTTTCCAATCCGTACTGGCGCAAATACTCTTGCAGTTCCACAATCGACTCCTAAATTGCTCGCCTTCTCTATATTATATATAGCAATCCTTGCAGGAGTCGTAAATTTTTTACCCCACCCCAGCCGTCCCCTTAGTAAGGGGAGGGAGTAAAAAATTCACAAATGATTTAGCATCGCTATATGACTTCATATTCTGGCAACTTTGTCAAGACAGTAAAAAAACATTTTTCCCGGAAAAGCGAGTGTTAATTTTGTATTTTGAATTATGGTTGTACATAGGTGAATGCGGTTCGCCGCCCAACTAAACTCTTGGAATATTGAGGGAAAAGACCGTGAAGAAGAAATTATTACTTTTGGCTGCTTCGGCTGGTGTATTGACTGCTTTAGTACCTCTCTCCGTTGTTTTTGGATCTTCGCAATTGTCGCAGCGACAATCGGGAACAACACAAATTGCTCGAGGAGACACTGCGGTTCCGGTAAGTGAAATTTTGCCAAAGTTAAAAGGCAAAACGCAAGTGCCTATTTTTATTCCCAGCAGGATTCCGCTTTCCCAAAAAATGTACTATCCAACTACAGCACAAGCAAACAGCTATGCTATTTCTATCGACTATACAGCAGATTGCGGCGGTACGACTGCTTGCACTTTTGGGTCTATTCAAGGTCAAAAAGGCGGGAAGTTTACTACAAAACTAGAAGGGGTAACTAAGACGTTAAAAAATGTCAAACTTGCGGGCGGACTGAACGGAGTTTTTCATAACGGTTGTGGGGCTTACTGCACGGCAACTCTTCAGTGGAAAAATCAGGGTTTTATGTATACCGTCGCTATTAAGAACGGACGAGAACCTGATTTAATTTTAATAGCAAATTCTGCTATTCAAGCTGGGAAGCGTTAAGTTTTGGTAAGGGCGGGCAAAGATTATTTAAATTTCTCCAACTCCTCTTTCCAAAGCTGGCGAAGCAAGACAAAATGGTTGTGATGTCTACAGGGAAATCAGGATGAGGGGAAGATGGCTATTTGCGGCGATTTTTGCTGGTGTGGTGACTGCTTTTACGATTCCCTACCCTTCGGGAACCCCTGCGGGGAAGGGGATAGCTTCGCTTCACGCACTTTTGACGCCAAACTCAGCGTTAGCAAGGACTCAACTCCCGATTACAGAAATCCGCTGGTTTAATTTTTCCCCTGAAGATAGCTGGCAACCGATACAATTTATTGTACCCGATCGCCACACTGCAAAATCTGGCGGCGGCGGTAAGTTGCGGTTGTACGATGTTCATATTGCCAAGATGTTTGAGATTTCTCATTTTCTGTGCGATCGCGATCGTGCTTCTGAAGGTTACAATTGGTCTTATCAAGCGGAAAATGGCAATATTGAGATGGGACGCTTCAAAATTAGCTGCAATCTTGCCCGTTCCACAGCCAAAGCTTACGGCTTAGGTAAACCTGAAATTACAGTGATTCGCCGCAGCTTCAACCAGAAAAATAGTCGCCCTTCTTTTGCGCTAGAAAAATACTCTATTCCAACTTTGAAGATAGCTAAAAATAGAGTTTTGCAGTGGAGAAATTTTGTGCAAGAGTTTCCCCCACTCCCCGATAATCCAGGTACAAACCAAGCTAACAGTATTTTTCCTGCGAGTAACATCTTTCGGCAAATCAAAGGCAAAACGCGAGTGCCTGTTTTTCTTCCGAGTAGACTTCCTTTATCAGACATTCAGCAAGTTGATTTTGATGTGCAAGCGGGGGCCCACGGTTACATTGTGGGAATGTATTTAGGCAAAGGATGCCGTGCCGGAGCCTGTTATTTCGGCACAATCGAAGCTAAAAGAAATGAACCGTTTTCGCCTCCTTCGCGATTGCCGCAGGATACTTACAGAAGCGTTGAATTGGCCGGCGGATTCAGGGGAATTTATTTCAATAGTTGCGGTGCTTACTGCACTGCTTTTGTTGAGTGGCAAAGGCTGGGGGTGCTGTACCGAATCACCAGGAAAAACGCACGCCAGCAAGAAGTTATCCAGATAGCAAATTCTGCACTTCAAGCAGGACAGCGTTAATACCATTTTAGATTTTAGATTTTAGATTTTAGATTTGGTAATGGCTATCACTAGACTCCTATTGCATTCATTTGCAAACAATCTAGAAATTATCTGCGTTTATCTGTGTTTATCTGCCTTGCATCTGCGCTAGATCGATCGAAGATATATGCAATAAGTCTACTTTTTATGCTAAGCTGTTTGGTGGCTTGAGAAGTACGATCGCACTTTCGATCGCCCTTTTCCCCTCGCCACTACATTTCTCTCCCCAAATCCCCCAACCTTTGAGCTAATTCTTTCTCGCTGCCGCTAAGCTAACTCCTCATGTCAACCAGGTTCATCCGGCTCGACCCTAAGTAAATCGTACATCGCCGGCAGCCTTTGCTTCGGAATGTCGATCGCCCCCATGCCAGCGACTCCCAATGCTGGATGGGAAACATCATCAAGAATCACTGCTACGGGCAGTCCTACCATTTTAGATTTTAGATTTTAGATTTTAGATTGGCAATGGCTTATTATGTAAAGGTTTGGAGCTTGCCTACCGTTGCATCCTTTTTTCAAACAGGCGGTCAAAATCTGGTATGTCTATTTTATCGCCCGAATTATCCCAACCAGCAATTAAAGTCCCCACCTGCGGTACGCTAGATCAGGTGAATATATTGGCTGATTTCAAGCTATCCTCCGATCGATCTTATGTCCCCAACCACATCTGCCCCTTCCCGAACCGTTCGCATCGGTTCCCGCAAAAGCCAACTCGCTCTCGTGCAAACCCACTGGGTGCAAGAACAGCTACAGAAACACTTCCCGCAACACACTTTTGAAGTCCACACCATGTCCACCCAAGGGGACATAATTCTTGATGTCGCCCTCGCTAAAATTGGCGATAAAGGACTTTTCACCAAAGAATTAGAAACGGGAATGATTAACAATGAAACGGACTTTGCCGTTCATTCCCTCAAAGATTTGCCTACCAATTTACCCGAAGGTTTAATTTTAGGATGCGTCACCGAACGGGAAAATCCCGCTGACGCCCTGGTAGTTCACTCCAAGCACAAAGACAAGCAACTAGACACCCTGCCTGAAGGTTCAGTAATCGGCACTTCTTCCCTGCGGCGGCTGGCTCAACTTCGCCATCATTTCCCTCATTTTGAATTTAAAGATATTCGCGGCAATCTCAATACTAGACTCGCTAAATTAGATGAGGGCGGTTACGACGCGATTATTTTAGCAGTTGCGGGATTGGAAAGATTGGGAATGGGCGATCGCATCCACCAAATTATCCCTGCTGAAATCTCCCTTCACGCCGTCGGACAAGGTGCTTTGGGCATCGAATGCCGCGCCGGAGACACAGAAATCATGGCACTGATTAAAGCTCTCGAACACTCGGAAACAGCCCAAAGATGTTATGCTGAACGCGCATTTCTGCGGGAATTAGAAGGCGGCTGTCAAGTGCCGATCGGCGTCAATACCAAAATAGAAAACGGTCAATTAACCTTAACCGGAATGGTATCGAGTCTCGACGGCAAGCAATTCGTCAAAGATAGTGTTTCCGGCGCCGCCGAGACTGCTGAAATGATCGGAATTGACCTCGCTCACCGCCTGCGCCAACAGGGTGCTAGTGCAATTTTGGAGGAAATATTTGTCCAAGTTCAACGTGGTTCATAAAACCGCTCCGCATCTCTTTGTTAATGCTTTTAGACGCGATATATCGCCTTTTGTAAAATAAAAATAACAGGCGGTTTGCTTTGGCAAAACAGGTAGAGTAGCAGTCTGATTGTAGATTTTTGATGGGATTTTAGGTAGGACTTGCGCGATAGATTTCAAAAATATCTAACTAATTTAGGACGATCCGCACGAGTGTTGAGCAACCCGGTTTCTGATGTAAGTCTCGCTGTATAGCCCAAGATTTATGGTAAAAACCGGTTTTTTTCGTAAGTCCTATAATTATTAACATCCCCATCCACAATCTACAATCAAACATCCAAAATTAATCAGCAATTTATTTCAGGTAAAAGTCAAATATGAGCGCTAGAGAAATTCAATTAAAGCTGGAATTGAAAAAGGTTCAGCAACTCTATAGCAAAATGCAAGCAGACCAACAAGCTTTGCAGAAGCAATTGAAAGAGTTCAAAACTCAAGCCGGAAGTTTTTCGGATGTAGTCGAGCAAGTCTTGCCGTCCGTAGTTTCAATTTACGTCATGGATTGGGATACAGAAGAAGAGATTTCTTCAGGAAGCGGGTTCTTTGTATCGCCGGACATAATTGTCACGAACTATCACGTTGTAGAAGATATTGCCGATGAAGATTACTTCTATGAAGAAGATGAAATCGAACAGGTTTTAGTCGAAACTCACGACGGAAAATTGAGATTGGCAGAGGTGGTGTTTACTGGTAATGCCGAAGAAGATTTAGCATTACTCTTAATTAGCGATTTTACCTTCGACCCGAACACAGGCGAACAAGTGGACTCTCCCCAAGAATATCCTCCCCTAGAGTTGTCTTTTGATGTGAAAGTGGGAGATAGAGTAATTGCTGTAGGCAATCCTTTGGGGCAGTTTGCTTCAACTGTAACTCAAGGTATTGTGAGTGCAATTCGCGAACCAGAGGAATATGAAGAAGGCGACGATGAAGAAGATGTTGCTGAGGTGAAGGTGTTGCAAACTGATGCGGCGATTAATCCTGGAAATTCCGGCGGGCCGTTGATTAATATGGCCGGTCAAGTGGTTGGGGTGAATACGTGGGGATTGGAAGATGCCGACAGTATTAATTTGGCGATCGCCTCTGAAGCTCTGGATGATTTTCTAGCGGGATTTGAAGAAACTTTTGAGGAGGATTCTCAGAATTAGTCGGGAGTTGTCGGTAGATTTTATCCCACATTTAACCACCAATGTATGGGCTGGTTCGCCTAGATATTTGACATCACCGACAAATGATAAAAACCCGCCCATACCCCACCCAGAAATTAAAAATTAATTGTATTTAACGGTGGGGGAAATGGTCGATCGGGGTTATTGGTAGGGTGGGGGCGGGTTTATCAAGATTATCGGTGGGTGGCAAATATTTTGGTGAACCCGCCCCTACAGATTTTATTCAATATTTATCATAAAATCGATCGCTCTTTTGTTCGCCGCAGAGCGCCGCCGATAAACACGGATGGAAAAATGGATCTCGCATTCTTGAGTAAAGTGCGATCGCAGCAGCAACTCAGATTTATAGTTGTTTTTGAAAGACGCGTTAATATTGTGCCGCTCGCCATTTAAACTTAATCTAGACTAACAATCTCAAGGAACACAAAAAAATAATGCGTATTTTATTTGTATCCGCCGAAGCATCACCCCTCGCCAAAGTGGGCGGTATGGGCGATGTCGTCGGCGCTTTGCCGAAATTTCTGCGGCGCATGGGCCACGATGTCCGCATCTTCATGCCCTACTACGGTTTCATCCCCGACAAAATGGACGTTCCCAAAAAACCTGTTTGGGATGGGTCTGCCATGTTCCAAAGCTTCTCGGTGTTTGAAACTGTTTTGCCTGGAACCGATGTACCTTTATACTTATTACAACATCCATCTTTCTTGCCGCGCCGCGTTTACGGCGGTGTAGATGAAGATTGGAGGTTCACTTTCTTTGCCAATGCTGCTGCTGAATTTGCCTGGAATCATTGGAAGCCCCAAATTATCCACTGTCACGACTGGCATACGGGGATGATACCTGTTTGGATGAGCCAAGACCCCGATATCAGCACGGTTTTTACTATTCACAATTTAGCTTATCAAGGGCCCTGGCGCTGGCGTTTGGAGCAGATGACTTGGTGTCCTTGGTATATGCAAGGTCACAATACAATGGCTGCCGCAGTACAGTTTGCCGATCGAGTAAATACAGTTTCGCCGACTTACGCCGATCAAATTAAAACCCCAGCTTACGGGGAAACTTTGGAAGGCTTGCTTTCTTACATAGGCGGCAAAGTTTCGGGCATTTTGAACGGAATTGATACAGAATCTTACAACCCAGAAACTGACAAGTACCTCCATCAACAATTCAGTGTCGATACTATTGAAAAGCGCCCAGCTAACAAAATTGCCCTGCAAGAAGAAGTCGGTTTGGAAGTGAATAAAGGTGCCTTTTTAATGGGCATGGTGACGCGGCTGGTAGAACAGAAGGGGCTGGATTTGATAATTCAAATGCTCGATCGGTTCATGGCCTATACCGACGCTCAATTTATTGTACTCGGAACGGGCGATCGCTACTACGAAACCCAACTTTGGCAAATGACAGCCCGCTATCCAGGCCGGATGTCCACCCAATTACTCTACAACGAAGCCCTCTCCCGCCGCGTTTACGCAGGCTGCGACACCTTCCTGATGCCCAGCCGTTTCGAGCCCTGCGGCATCAGCCAAATGCTAGCCCTCCGCTACGGGTGCGTGCCAATGGTTCGCCGCACCGGCGGTTTAGTCGATACCGTTTCCCACCACAACCCGATCGACAATACCGGTACCGGTTACTGTTTCGATCGCTACGAACCCCTCGATTTGTTCACCTGCATGATCAGAACTTGGGAAGGTTTCCGCTACAAAGATAAGTGGAGAGAACTGCAACAGCGCGGCATGAGAGAAGATTTTAGCTGGGATATTTCGGCCCGGAAATACATCAACTTGTACAGCGATATTTTGGGACTGCCACCTGAAGGAACCGCACCGGAACCAGAGGCAGAATTGATCGTTGGTAAAGGTTAATCTTCGTAAGGTGCGTCAGTCGCTGTTTGATTCAACTTACATATTGCACCCTTCTCAAAAACGGGCTCTCCGGCCCGTTCCACAAAAGATAAATTTTCTCGCTTCACAGGCCGGAAAGCCTGTTCCTAAAAGGCTAATTGAGAATGGTGCAACATATGAGATTCAACTGAACCGAAGGGCGGGCTGACGCACCCTACAGCTTAGTCAGCAGTCAGTCAATCAATTTTAGATTTTAGATTTTAGATTAAAGAATTGAAGCATTGACGCCACGGATAAATTCGGGGGCTTGTATCCTGGATGCTTTCAGTCGGTTTTTGATTCAATTTAGTCGATCGACTGACTACTGACTACGGACTACGGACTACTGACTACTGAGAAATTAATCAACGAAATTAATCAACAAATAAATCGAGAGGTAAATGACCGTAAGTGCCAGTAACTCCACCTTCCGAGGAAGATTGACACGAAATCAAAACGCCCCGGTAAGTTCCGGGATAGCCATCAACATAATACGACCCCTTCAAAGTATTGAACTTAATATAAACCGAACCAGCAAAGGTCGAGACAGCATTGGGATCTAAAACAGCTTGATATCCCAAAGCTTTCAAATAAGCTTCTAAAGCTAAAAACCCCTCCTCCGTCGAAGAAGCGCACACTCCCAACATTTGATAATCCGACAAACTTGCTACCAGCAAAATCGCTTGACGCAGCGCCTGTTTTTCCAGAGGCGATGCTACAGATTGCATATCCAGACAAGTGAAATCTTTGAGGATTTGCTGTGCTTCTTCAACAGTTAGGGTAGTCGGGTTTTGAGTAGACATGAATTGCTCTGAATATTTCCCAAAATTACGATCGACCATCGGGCACTCGTCAACGAATTTCTGTCATTGCAACCCTCAATCGACGGCGGTAACACTTGCACAAGTCTTGATTATAGCCCATTGTGGACTCTGGCAATCAATTCGGGCGATCGTCTTCGAGGGCTTGCCCAACGCCGGAAGCGCACAAAAAAGCTAGTAGTTTTTACCCCCGTTTTCAAGTTTAGATCAGTCCGCGTTTTTTCAGCTTTGCTAGCGCATCTTCAGCCGCATTTTTCTCAGCATCTTTTTTGCTTTTGCCTTTACCTTCTCCATAGAGTTTCTCTGCAACATAAACTTTAGCGAGAAATTCCGGCTTGTGGGGTGTGCCTCCTGCTTGGAGTGTCACGTATTTGGGGGGAGTCGTGTCACCGTTGGATTGTACCCATTCCTGAAAGCGATTTTTCGAGTCTACAGTCGATCGAGTTTCCACCACATTTTCGGGAACCGAATCAAACATTTGTTGCACAAAGTTGCGAACTTTGTCCATGTCTTGCGTGTCGAGATAGTAAGCGCCAATAAATGCTTCAAAAGTGCTGCTGAGCAAATTAGGATTAGTAATCCCACCTTCTCGATAAGCTCCTTTTCCGAGCCGCATTTTTAAGTCTAAACCTATTTCAGTAGCAAATCGGGCTAATTGTTTTTCATCTACTAATGCAGAACGCCGGCGAGTCAGTTGATCCTCTCCCATTTCTGGATGACGCTGATAGAGATATTCGCCGCTGAGAAAAGTCAGCAAAGCATCGCCGAGAAATTCTAAGCGTTCGTTGTCTTCTTCGCGGAATGTGGGGTTTTCGTTGACGTAGGAACGATGGGTTAGTGCTTGGCGCAGCAGTTTTTCATTTTTGAATTCGGGAAGGGTCATTTGTATTTCTTTTGTTGGATTAGTTAATTGCATGGGAGGTGGGAATGTTTATTTTTTTTTTGGAGTGGGGTGTTATTATGTGGACATGAAAGAGCCGCAGATGGCGGTTGGTTTGGAGAATCTAGTTTATCAAATAAACTGGATTTTTGCTATCTGCGGCGGGGTGAATGTCTAGGAAGTTTAGGCAGTCAGTTTGTAAGTCTCGATCGACTTTGGCAATTCATCGACAAAGTAAAATCCATCCGCAAGCTTTTTGAGATTGTGACTATCATTACCTTTGCGGGCAACAATTATTACCTTCTTCCCCTTTTCATGCAGCTTGCGAATCAAAATTTCACCGTAGCCGTCTCCAGACACAATAATAAATGTGTGTGGGTATAGGCTACTTGACGCCTCGCTGTAGCACTCGCCAAACAAATTAAAGTCTACAGCACCTGTGATTTTTACCGGTTCATGAACAAATTCAAAATCTAGACAGCGTAAAGTTTCTTTTGCTTCCTTATTTTGTTTTTCCCAATTGTTGTAAACTTTGCGGTTGACGACACATCCCAGTCCACTAGCAAAGAGTAATAAATCTTTGGCTAGTTTGTAATGAGAGATATTCTGATAATCCCAATAAATGGAAACTAAAGGCTGAGACTGGCTTTTTTGTTTGCCTGTGGTTCGATGATTGTCTGTCATTGGAGCGTTCCTAAAAAAGGGTGAGCAGACAGCATCAATAAATTACCCATCTAGCACGAAGTATTGTTTTTGGGTTAGCTCAAAAATGAGATCGCCCATTTAACAAATGGCTCTAGTAACAAACTATGAATTTAGTTTGTAGTTGTTTGGTTAGCGTCTCAGCGATACGATGTGTAAACTTCGGCTAGGGGTTCTAAAAACCCGTTGATATACACATTTAAACAAATGTTGTGCCAGCCGAAATAAACCCATCATCCTCGCTGAGACGACTTAACCAACACTCCTTGCTTTTGAATGAGGGTGTTTATCTCAGCTATACTAATTTGATGCTTGCACATTAATTTTAAAATGTCAATGGGTGATCTGATTTATTTTTTGAGCTTGATTTTATGAACGGGACTTATGCGATCCGACAAAAGAAACCGGGTTTTTTATCGAATCTGCGGGATGCAGCGAAGTATTTTCGCAAAAAAACCCGGTTTCTGGCGAATTGTGGGTAAGTCTCAATTCTCAGCTATAGTCTATTAGGGGAAATATTACACCAAATGGGATGATACCATAATCCTAAAACAGTGTAATTTTTACCCTATGTTGCGAACTTGCAGAACGTCGCGACGCGACAAATGGTTTAGCTGGCTGAGTGAGTCAATGGAAGCTTGGGATTTTTGCCGTCGGTGGTTCCACGCCACACAAGAAGAAGAAAAAGCCAGAGGCTGCAAAGCGCGTTGCAACCTGCTTCTGGTAAAGGTTTTAGGCGTTAATATTGATGCCGTCAAGCGGTGGGGGCCGAGTTTTGAAAAAATGCCAGACCACCACAAGCGTACCTTGTCATACGCTGACACGCTGCGAGAGATGATAGAGGTTGCTGGCAAAAATGAAGATTTTTTGGAGGAGGTACTAGAAAGAATCAAAAACAAATCTAAGAAAATAGGGTAATATTTACACTAAGTTGCTGGTGTCAAGCGGGCTGGGTGTTGTATTTTTTGGATGTAGCACTCAACTAGCAAAAGCCTTTAATCACTGTGACACAAAGTTTTTTATCCAATTCCAGCAGCGACGCCATTCAACTTCCCGCCTCCTTGCTAACTCCCGACGCAGCAAATCCTGAGAAAGAACCCCTCAAACATCTGCTGATAGGTTCTCCCCAAGCTGTCAGGAGTACAATTTACCTACTCCACGCGCGCGGGTACGCTGAGGTTGGTGTCTGGAGTCCCCTGCTACCAACTGCTAAAAGTGGTGAGGTGATGAGTATTTTTGTGAAATACCTTCGCATCTAATAGATTCAGATTGCATGGTGCCCCGGAATTATGCTGTGTGCAAAACAATTAGGGTTTGCTCTTCCGGGGCACTCCAGGCGGAGTGTCACTAGATTTTTGCTATTTTATATTAACTAAAAATTATTTTTCAGACATCCTTCGACCCACGCGCCCTGACCTCAGAAACCCGGTTTCTACGAGATTTTGCGACGAGTCACAAAAAATACAAGAAGAAACCGGGTTTCTCGCCTCCGATGCGCCAGCCCCTCTCCCTGCGGGCCCATCCCGCTGAGTTCCGGCATTTAAACAGTAAATGTAAAAATATGTTGCAAACTTTATACTGCTGTGTTAAGTTTAGTTACATAAGGTTGAAATTAAACGAGGTTTATGGTCATGGAAAACAAAGACGCAAAAGTTGGCTTCACTGAGTTTGCTGAAACCTGGAACGGCCGTTTGGCAATGTTGGGCTTCGTTATCGGCCTCGCTACCGAATACATCACCGGTCAAGGCATTCTCTCTCAAATCGGTTTGATGTAATCAGCTCTTCTGCACACAATAGCTGAAATTCAGTCGATCGACCCCATCACAAGTGTACTCATCCCCCCCGCTAATAAGTCCCCTTCACTTCACACGGAAGGGGATTAGTGCATTTTTTCTCCAAAAATCCCACAGAGGGCACAAACAAAAATCTTTTCAGTCTCAATATTTATCGCGAGACTAGCTCCAGCAAACTAAGCAATTTCTACAGAATCAAAAATCCTCAATTTAGGAGTCAAACTCGCCACCTTCACCAAACCATCGCGTTTGTGATTCCGCACGCTGTTACCTAAAATCATCTCCGACAGATCCGGCATTTCCTGCCAGCAGTGCGAGCAGAACCAATAAACGCGATTGTGGCGAGCGTGGCGGAGCAATTTAGAGGAGCAACAAGGGCAACTATTCATGATATTTTAAACCTTTTTTGAAGATATGGAGCGATAACCCAATCATTAGAGAGATTCACTAAAGCCTGCACATCTCAATTCCAGGCACAACAATCAAAAATCTCTTTCACTCACAGCTTTGAGCGTCGCGCAAGTAGCACTTTTGGAGGCCCAACAGTAACACCACAATCAAAAGCTGAACACTCCAGGGAGCCCAAGAGAAACCCCAAATAAAACAACCCAGCCCGGCCCAAGCCACAAGAACAAAAATATCTTGAGAGGTTTGCCAGTAAACCCAGACGGCTGCCAGAGAAACTATTAGTAGCAAAATGTAAGCTGAGGGCATAGTCGTCTTCTCCCAATGTGTCTGCCAAAAGTCAGGAGCGATCCCTGACGTTCTGCTTAAACATAAAACTAAAACCTGAAGAACTTATGAAGACGAGTGAGTTGTTACAAAAAGTAAAATAATCCTGTCAGCTTATATTTTGCGGATAAATCCACAGGAATACTGAGTTCATGGCTGAGGCAGAATTCGGTTAAATGGACGAACTACCAATAGGGATTTAGGCATCCCTAATTGGTATCAATTTCACCCCAATACCGACAGGATGGAAACTGATACCGGACTGAGGTTTTGAGTCTTAAGCTGACCGGATCAAAGGTGCGGGGTCTAAATTGCTACATATATCCTGTCCGATCGCCCTGATTCGATCTAAGGAACCATACCAAAAAACCATGTTTTTTTAACTCTCTTTGCCTGCAAAACTACTGCTTGGAAAGCTGCACAATTCAAGGCGGGCGATCGATCTATTCTTGCTCCCAGCCCAAAGCCTCAGCGACCTGAGCCGCCAAAAACATCGGTTCAAAAGGCTTAGCAATCACGCTCACCACCCCCAAATCAGCGAACATCCGCCTGTCCCCAGCCAGAGCCTTAGCTGTCAATAAAATTACCGGAATGTGCTGCGTAGCATTATTAGCTTGTAACTGTAGAAAAGTAGTAGGCCCGTCTTGGTCGGGCATCATCACGTCCAATAGAATCGCATCAGGCTGTTCGGCAAGAGCCTTAGCAACGCCCTCGCGGCCCGAACTCGCTGTCATGACTTCCCAGCCCCCCACGAGCTCAAGACTGACTTGAGCTACTTCCCGAATATCTTCCGCATCGTCAATAACCAAGATGCGCTTGGCAGTCAAAATTAACATTTTTTTATGAATGAGAACTGATCGTAGATTAGAGGTTAAATGTGAATATTTTGTAAAGCAAATTATCTTACCCGATCGGACTTTACAGTAAAATTTCAAAACTGTATAGCAAATGTTGAAGGAACAAGGAACAAGGAACAAGGAAGTTACCATTGAGCGACAGGGTTTCACCTAAGAACATCCTAACCGTCTGGCGCGGTTGCCGTACAATATCCCACCCAAAAAAAGCCGCTTTTCGATCTCAAATTGTGCTTTTGGCCCGCAGTCCCCAAACTTCTGAAAAGGCTGAGATTGTTTGATCGAGTCATCGACAAACAATCTGCACAAAATCATTAACTTTGGTTACACCTGGGTAGAAATTAACTTTCAGTTGCCAGCCCCTCCCGCAAGAAGTGGCAGACTTATGAAAAAAGTGCTGCCCTCCCCCACAACACTCTCCACCCACATCCGCCCCCCGTGCTGCTGCACGATACTGCGACAAATAGCCAGCCCCAAACCAGTTCCTCCTTTCTGGCGAGAATCAGAAGCATCAACTTGTTGAAAGCGTTCAAAGACCATCTCCAGCTTGTCTGGCGGAATACCCCGCCCTTGGTCTTTCACAGAAATCACGATGTACCACGAGCTCGAAACTGGCATATGCGGAGGCCGGGCGGCAGGCTCAGGAGACAACAAAGACGGAGACGACACCGACTTGTGGGCTGCTTTTTCGGCCAAATCCAGATTGTGGGTCAACTCCCCGCTCAGCCAAACCGTAGAGCCGGAGGGAGAAAATTTTATAGCATTACTGAGTAAATTTGTCAAGGCTTGAATTAGCCGATCGGGAACAGCTTGCAATTGCGCCCCCACAGGCTTCACCGACAGAGTAACTCCCGCCGGCTTCGCCATTCCCTGCATCTCGTCAGCCGCCTGCAACATCAGCTCAGCCACATTGCAAGTTTGTTTGATAGCAGTGCTGTAACTCGACTCCATCCGCTCTAAATCTAGGATGTCGTTGACCAAGCGCACCAAACGGTCAGTATTACTGACAGCAATCTCCAGCATCCGCTTAGCTTTCTGGGGGTAAGCGTCCAGCAGGCCGCTGTTGAGGAGGCCGAGGGCGCCGTGAATCGAGGTCATCGGCGTCCGCAGTTCGTGGCTGACAACAGAGATGAATTCATCTTTCATGCGCTCGACGGCAAGCTGCTCCGTGATATCTTTAAAAGTCACTACAGCTCCAATAATTTCGCCTTGTTCTCGCATCGGAGCGACAACGTACTCAACCGGAAAACTGCTGCCGTCTCGCCGCCAAAAAATCTCATCGGTGACGCGCCGCGCCTCTCCGTCTTCCAAGGTGGCTAAAATTTGAGAACTTACCCGGTTCGGAAGCCGTTTGCCCGCCTGCTGTGCGGCGCAGTGGGGGACAAGTTCAGAGCCTGAATTGATGTCTGTTGCAGGTGACAGTTGCTCGATCGCCCTTGAGCATTCTTGCTGTGCACGGTGTAAGCTTTCATAAAGCGGTCGATCGATCAATTGCTTCGATTCGCACCCAGCCATTCTCACCGCCGCAGGATTGACAAAAGTTACTTTTCCCTGTTTGTTCAACCCGCAAATTCCTTCTCCTGCGGAGAACAAAATCATTTCTGTTTGGTGGCGGAGTTGTTCAAACGCTTTTTCGACTCGCTTGCTGTCACTGATGTCGCGAGAGATTGTCGAAACGCCCGTTACCGCTCCAGTAGCGTCTTTAATCGGAGAAATCGTGAGGGAGACATCTATCTGTTGGCCATCTTTCCGCAAGTGTACGGTTTCGTAATGGTCGATGGTGGCTCCAGCTCTAATATTTTCCAATATTTGAGGCATTTCCTTGGGGCGTTCGGGTATGGCTAAAATCTCTATAGACTTCCCCTTGATTTCCGCCGCACAGTAGCCATAAATCTTCTCTGCTCCTGTGTTCCAGCTCTGAATTGTCCCGGTGAGGGTTTTGCTGACGATGCCGTCGTCGGAAGACTCGACAATCGACGCTAAGCGGACGAGTTCGTCTCTAGCTTGCTTGTATTCGGTGATGTCGCGGCCCAAAATCACGATACTTTTGCGTCTGCCGTCGGGGTGAAATACGGGTACTTTAATCACGTCGTAGATTTTCACAGTACCGTTTGAGCGGGGAATCATTTCTTCCCCCCTAGAAAGCTTACCTTTTTCCCACGCTTCTCGATCGCTCACCTCGCAAGCCTGTAGCGCCTCGCGGTAAAAACTGCTGAGTTCTCCTAGCTGAAAATCTTTAAGGCCGCGGTAGTCTATTTGTTCTAGCTCGAACACTTCCAATATCGCTTGATTTGCCTCCTGCCACCTGCCTTCGCCATCTTTGAAGCAGACAATATCTGGCATGGCATTCATCAGCAAGTCGAGATAGGAGTTTTCTCGCAGTGCAGTTTCTACCTCGGCCCGCTTGGCGATTTCCCGTTGCAGGTTTTCGTTTGCCGTTTGCAGCGAGTCCTTTAACAAACTTTCTGTAAAAGTCCTTTCTTTAATTATTTCCTGAAGTCTGTGGAGTTCTAGCGACAGCCGCCTGCGGGCCAACAAATTCTCTACCCGCAAGTGCAGTTGGGCGGGTTCTGCTGGACTTGCTATCAAATCGTCTATTCTGCGTTCGAGTTGTTTGGCCGGCAGTGAAAACGGCCGATCGAAAAGACCAGGCGTTTGGGATTTACTAACAAGCAAAAACGGTAAAAATATCGGCTCGGCGGCAGTTTTTAATCCTTCTACCAGCGGCCCGATGCGATCGAAAGAGGCCTCGTCGAGAATGCACAAGTCAAAACCGATTTGGGCAATGGGAAATTCGGAGTTTGGATTTAAAGCGCGATCGAGTAAAATCACCTCATGCTCGGTGTTGAGGTGGGCGATCGGCAAATTAAGTTGTTGGTGGCGATCGACCAATAGTAAAATGCGGCTCATTAGTTTGTTAATTTCCCCATGACTAATGATATGATTTCCGGTAAAATAACTATTACAATAAGGTTTGTAATGATGACTTTATTCCTCTTTTTTGTGAGTAATGAATTCCTCATTACAGACATATTTGATAGTCCTATATCGACCGGAGGCGAGCAAAATTATCAAGGCATTAGGCAGCCAGAGTAGAATCTCCTATTTGATATAATTTGATAATTATTTAATTGTTTGTTGGTTCAAAAAATCACTAATGACTAATGACTAATTCAGGGGGCGGGTTATATTTATTTGAGTTAGCAGTTCTATGAAATCTGGTGAAACCCGCCCCTACAGCCTAATGACTAATGACTTTTTACGGCATTCCGATCGGAATCAAAGAATCGAACGGCATACAGGTAGAGTAACGACTCCCATCCGATAAAACCGCAATCAGCCTCACCTGCCAGTCGGGCATAATCTGCAAATCCGCCCAGGGCACTGCTACCTCCAAACATTTATCCACTCCCACTTGGGCGCGGCTAATGCGGGGCTGCCACCGATCTCCCTCTTCTGCTTCCTGAAACCAAATCGATTTCGTCAGCAAATTAATCTCTAACTGATGGTGGTATCTATAGTTTAGCGGTGCTTCGTCAGGCAAACCGGACAGCGGAATCAGACTGTTGTGCATCGTGCGATCGGGATAAAACCAGAACAAATTTAACTGCTGCGGGCAATCAATTCCCGGCCGCACCCCTACCTTGAAGTCGGCGCGAATGTAAAAATTCAAGTGGTCAACCCCGTACCAAAGGCGCTGAATGGCCGAACTCCGGTGCATCGTACCCCTTGCTCCCCCAACTTCAATCCGGCCGGCTTTGTCCCAATCCTGTTCGTTGCCGATACCGTCAATCACCGGGTGAATAAAGCTCAGCGGCAGGTGGTCGCCTTGAACAGAGTGCACCTCTACTTGCCGCCGCACTTCCGGGGGTACCGGCTCGCCGAGAGCTTCGTAAATACCCGCTACGTGTTCGCGAAATAGCTGGTCGAACATGGCATCTTGGTTCGACGTGTGGCCTTCGCCAAACCACCAGAACCAGTCGGAACCTTCGGCCGCATACAGCGCTTCCCAAGCTTCTGGGTTGCTTTCTTCTGTGGCCTCTGGATGGTTGGCCAGCATTTGTCTGGCGGGCCCTAACAAGTCCCAAGCGCGATTTTTCGCGGGATCGCCGATCCAAGTTGTGAGAGAACCGTCCACCCAGGAACCGGTGTGCAGTTGGGCTGCGGGAATTGTTTCGGTTGCTGGGAATTTGTCGAGAAATTCTGAGACGGTGACTAATTTGATATCTGGATTGTCGCTGAGAGTTTGATAGAGGGATTCTAAGAACGGTTTGCCGTCTTGGGGATAGAATTCCCAGCAATTTTCGCCGTCTAGGGCGATCGTCACTAACCAGGGATTTTCTAAAGCTGTTTGGCCGTCCGACTGTCGGTGTTTGAGAGTTCTGCCGATCGCTTCTAAGTGTCCCACTAAATCTGATGCTGCTTTTTTCGGTTCCATCGAACCGTAGGTAAACCCGATCAAGTCGGACAATCTGTGGTCTCTAAATACTATAGCTAAATCGCCGTCAGGAGTTTCTAAACGGTAAGGGCGATATAAAAATTCTGGTTCGCAGACATTCCCTGTCGCGTCGCGGTTGAAAAAGTGTTTAATTGTCCACCCCAATACTGCTTCGTCCGAGACAATCCATTTAAAGCCTTGTTTGGCAATGTAGGGCAAAATTTCCGGGCTGACTGCTTGTTCCGACGGCCACAAACCGCGCGGTTGGCAATCAAACCGGTCTTCATACATTTCCCAGGCTTTTCTCAGGTGTCGGGGAATATCTTCTTCCCACTGAAACCTGTGTTGTGGCAGCGTCATGTTTGGAATAGCTATGCGGCCGCCGTTGGTGTCGGCAAGCAGCGGTAAAATCGGGTGCGTGTAGGGGGTTGTGGAGACTTCCAACTGTCCCTCAGTTTGCATTTTACGGTGCTGGGGAATGATGCGAGCGAGGATTTCTTTTTGTTTTGAGTAGATGTTTTTTCTGTCTGCCCAACTAAAATTTTGTCCTTGTTTCAGCCACCCTGCAATATCGGGATCGTCCCAAAACATCGGGTCAATCCAAGCTAAATTGTGCCACGCCAGCAAGTCGCTAAAATCCTGCAATTTCCAGTTTGCCAAACACCACTGAATGCCTTTTTCCTGCCGCTGAGTGTAGAGTTTATCGTAGCGGGGGTGCGGCTGAATCAGGGTGTGGTAATTGGCGTCAAAGAAGTGTTCTAAAATGAACTCTTGTTCTTCGATATTTAAAGTTTCTGCTGACTTTAATGTCACCGCCAAGTAAGGGTCTAATGCTCTGTCTGCGATGCAGTCTTCTATCTGCAAAATCAAGGAGGGAACCAAGTTGACGGTTTGATGAAGCTTGGGATATTTTGCCAGGAGGAGCACTAAATCCAAGTAGTCTTTGACTCCGTGCAAGCGCACCCAAGGCAGTCGGTACTGAGCTGCTCCTGCGCTAGCTGATACTCTGGATTTGTAGAGCGGTTGGTGTTGGTGCCAAATGAAGGCTACATAAAGGGGATGAGACATTACTCTAGTCCTTAGTCATTGGTCAGTGGTCATCGATCAGTAGTCCTTAGTCCTCAGTCATTGGTCATCGGTCATTGGTCATTGGTCAGTAATATGATTGATTAGCCATTAGTTACTTTAATTTGCGGTGCTGCTGAATCCAAGTATGATTTTGCCTGATGAGGTAATTCTAAGCTTACGCTGTCAGCGGTGGGCGATCGCGGGGGGATTGCCCCTACAAATTTCCTACCCCAATTCAGCAGCGCCTAATTTGCTTGTAACTGATGACTTCAGACTAATGAATAAATTTAGTCGTTAATTTCCTAATGACTACTAACTAATGACTAATGACTGATGACTAATTACATTACCTGTTCAACTTCGGCAATTTCTGGGATAGCCTCGCGCAGGCGACGTTCAATCCCCATTCTCAGAGTCATTGTGGAACTGGGGCAAGAGCCGCAAGCTCCTTGCAGTCTCAGGTGTACCACTGGGCCGTCGATTTCTACGAGTTCGACGTTGCCACCGTCGGATATCAGGTAGGGGCGCATTTCATCGAGAACTGTTTCGACGTTATCTCTGGTTAGTGCTAGTGTCATATTTCGCCTCTGTGATGATTTTTTGCAGGTGATGAAAGTTCGATTTGACTCAAGGACAGCATTCTCAACCGCGCGAGATTCAAGAAACCGGGTTTTTCGATAAAATACTTCGGCACTCAGGTGAGCCCGCGGCAGGAAACCCGGTTTCTGTCACGCTGATGCTCGCTCCCAATTAGCTCTCTCGTTCGATCGTAGCGTTACTTGCCGCCAAATCAAGTTGATTCTGATACGTTAACCAAAAAAACCCTTTTATTTAAGAAATTGGGTTTTTGAGGGCGCTACACTACTGCTGGTTCTAGCAGTTTGACATTGGAGTAGTTGAACTCGGTTGTTGTCAATTGACCTTTTTCTTTGGCTCGAACTACTTGCTTTGTCATGACATAATAGTCGCCTATCTTCTCAAAGGTATCTTCAAATTCGAGTTCTTTGATGATTTCGTCTGTTTGGGGGTTGCGGAAAACGGCATCGTAGTGCGTAGCCAAAGAACCTTCGGGTGTCTCTAAGCTTTTGTGCGTGTCAATTACGAAAGCCATGCGGCCCATCACCCGGCTGACTTGACAAATTGAGAGACCTCGGATTTTATAATTCGATCCCATTGAGTCGCCTTGTACCAAGATGTCCACAGCGTCGGTGCTATCCTTCTCGCCCAGGGTAAAGCTATTTTTGCCGTGAGATTTTTCAAATGTCGATCGTTTGCGGTGGGTGACAATATCGCGCATTTGGGTGTAGACGCTTTGCTGCACTTCCTCATCTTCAATGCCGCTGACTTCCACGCTCATGTCTGGTTTGATGGAAACATGACCCGTATATACTTCGTCGCCCTGTTTGAGTTCAATATCGGCACTGTAACCGGGAAAATTGGCATCCCAGGTATAGCGGTGTTCGTAAGCAGCGCGAAACAAATCGCGAGCGTTGGCTTGCTCTGTCATAAATCCCTCTTTCTCTTGACACCCATCTAGTTTAGCTTAACCGCGAGAAGCCCTACATTCACTGGGTAGGAGAGTTACCCGCACCCCCAAGAAGCGATCGCTTCTTGGGGGTGCGGCTGGGCTGGCAATTAGGGCGCAACAAGAATTTACCGCAAAAGTGGGTCTAAAGCCCCGTCCTTCTAGGACGGCTTTAATTTCTACAATTTGTAAATAATTGTTAAATAGGTAGATTTTGTGGGTAAAAGTTGCAGTAAAAATAATGATAAACTATTCCAATGATAGTATTAGAGTTTAAGTCGAAAGGCAAAGCGGAGCAATATCGGATCATGGACGAAATGATTCGGAGGGTTCAATTTGTCCGAAACAAAACTCTTAGACATTGGATAGACAATCAAGGAATTAAGCTGGTAGACCTATACAAACAGTGTGCCATTATGGCGAAAGAGTTTGAATGGGCAGGCAAGCTTAACTCGACGGCACGTCAAGCTTCGGCGGAGCGTGCCATTTTTGCTATAGGGCGTTTTTTTGCTAATTGCAAAGCAAAGAAACCAGGGAAAAAGGGATTCCCGCAGTTCAAAAAACACACTCGTTCCGTTGAGTACAAACAATCGGGTTGGTCACTTTCTGCCGACAAAAGATGTTTAACATTTAAAGACGGCTTCGCTGCTGGGAAGTTCAAGTTGGTTGGTAGTCGGGATTTGTATTTCTACGCGCCAAACGAGATTAAACGAATCAGAGTCGTGCGTCGTGCCGACGGATACTACGCTCAATTTTGTATCAATGTGGAACGGAAAGAGGAAGCTATTTCCACTGGTAAAGCCATTGGAATAGATGTCGGATTAAACCATTTTTATACTGATAGCGATGGCGAAACAGTTCCTAATCCTCGGTATCTCCGCAAAAGCGAAAAAGCTCTGAAGAGATCGCAGAAGCGAGTTTCTCGCAAAAAGAAAGGTTCTAAAAATAGAAAAAAAGCGATCGACAAGTTAGGAAGAAAACACCTGAACGTCAGTCGACAGCGAAAAGACTTCGCCATTAAGACGGCGTTGTGCGCGGTCAAATCTAACGATTTTGTAGCCTGCGAAGACCTTCAGGTGCGGAACATGGTTAAGAACCATAAACTCGCTAAATCAATTAGCGATGCTGCGTGGTCACAGTTTGCTCAATGGTTGGAATACTTTGGAAAAGTGTACGGCAAAACAGTTATTGCTGTTGCTCCTCAGTACACATCTCAGGAATGTTCACACTGTGGCAACCTGGTTAAAAAAACTCTGTCAACTCGAACCCATATTTGTGGTTGTGGTGTGGTGTTAGATCGCGACCATAATGCCGGAAAAAACATTTTGGCAAAGGGATTGAAGCAGGCAGGAATCAATTTAAATACGGTGGGGCACACCGAAATTTACGCTGGGGGACAGACCGATCTCTACTCGCTGATGGTAGCCAAACAGAGATAAGTTCGACTGGACGATCCAAGAATCCCTGCGCCTTTAGGCAAGGGAGTGTCAATTTCTCTATCGGTTGCTATGATTTGAAGAGAAAGTCCCAAAATGCCTGGTTATTGAGAGCGCGATGGGTCGATCGCCACACACCAATCTTAGTTATGGGTTATGTTGAAAAAACTTGTGTCCGCTTTTTAGGGGTTGCACCCGCAGGCAACTATTAGATTCCCCCCCTTAATAAAATGCTAGAAACTGTCTACAAACACTTAGAAACATTGCAGGAACAAGCTAGGGAATTGCCACACCCGCAACAGGCAATTTTCACAAAAATTTTGGAGAATTTATCTAAATCTTTGCAGGAAATAGCAGCAGTTCGCCTGTTTGAAAGCGCGAGATATAACGAAGCAAAGCTGGTTGAAATCGAAAAAAGTAATCGCCTCTTGGAACGAACTGTTGCCCAGCAAGCATCGCAAATCAGACAGCTACAGGAGCAGTTGGAAAAACAAATCAGCCAGCACCGCAGGGACAATCAAGGATTAATTAAAAGCGAAGCCAAACTGCAAGCTATGCTGCGAAATTCTCCCGATCTAATTAGCATTGTCGGCTCCGACGGGCGAGTCCGATACCACAGCGGATCTCTACAGCGACTTTTGGGTTACAACCCAGAAGAAAGAATTGGCAAGTTTCACGGCGAGTTAATCCATCCAGACGATTTGCTAGCTTGGCAGACGTATTTTGGTAAGTTGTTAGAATCTCCAGGAATTGGGGGGGCAATCGAATATCGGAAACGCCACGCTGACGGTTCTTGGATATACGTGGAGTCGATAGGTAACAGTTTGCTGTACGATTCTAGCGTGCAGGCAATTATAATTAATTCGCGGGAAATAGGGGAACGAAAGCAAGCGGAAGTCGCTGTCCGAGAGTCGGAACTGCACTACAGAGTTATGTCGCAAATTACTTCGGATTTTGCCTATTCTTTTAAGGGACTTCCCGATGGCAAGTTCGCCTGCGAGTGGGCGACAGAAGCTTTTGAGCGCTGCACGGGTCGCGTTCCTGAAGAATTAGAATCGTTTGGTTGGTGGAACTCCGAACTCGTTCATCCCGACGACAGGGAAATGTTAATTAAACAGTTAGAAGGCTGTACTTTCAGCCGCACTGGAGCTAATGAGTATCGCATTATTAATCAAAAAGGCGAGGTGCGCTGGGTGCGGGACTACTGGCAAGTGGTGTGGGACAAAACTGCTGAACGGGTTGTCCGGTTGTGGGGCGCTTGTCAGGAAATTACGGATCGCAAGCAAGTAGAATTGAAACTGCAACTCGTCAACCAAGTTTTGCAAGCCCAGATAGCATCGGCGCCGCTGGCGATTAACTGTACCAGCAATGACGGCAATACCGTTGTTTGGAACCGCGCAGCCGAACAACTTTTTGGCTGGGCTGGGGCTGAGGTTTTAGGGAAACCTTTACCGAATATTCCTGAAGGCAAAAAGCAAGATTTTTACGCGCTGCTAAAGTCTGCGTCTAATGGCAAACCGCAAAATGGTTTGGAAGTATCTTTGTTGAAAAAAGACGGTAGTTCGATCGATGTTTGGCTTTGGGCAGCACCTGTGCGAGATGCTGGCGGCCAGACTGTCGGCAGTATCAACATATTTTCTAATCTTTCAGAACGCAAGCGCATAGAGGAAGAGCGCCACAAACTAGCAGCGATGAAAGATATGGAAGAACCTTTTTGGGCGCGCTATGTCAGCCCTCCAAAAACTCCGAAAAAAAAGGGTGGCGGGTAATTCTCTCAAGCACAAGTTACAAGCATTAAAAGTGCGAAAGTGCAATCTTATGCTTGCAGGGTAAGAGGATCTCAATCATGCTTGACAAAAGCACTTGAGAATTGCTTGGGTGGAGGGGAGATATTATTCCCTGCCCCTCCCATTTAGATATGTACGTGCGGATTTCTCCGCATACAGAGCCCGATGTTGTCAGCTTTCGCTTTTGCTCATGTGAATATAATCGTGATAGATGAGAGTGAACCGCTAGAAGGTTGTTTATTTTCGAGTTACTATGGTTTCGGTCTACATGATGTAGATTAACTCTTTCATCGCCTAGCATTTTTAAGCCATATTCCCCACATTTATGGTTTTGCCGTTTTAAGGATTTAGAGGTTTCGCCGTCATAAAGTTTGCTGTTACGCTTACTCCAGTAAGCTATATCTCCGTCGTAGGGTGATTTTTCCCCTTTGAGGTTCAATGGCACTGAAAAAGTGACCCCAAAAAAATCTGGGTTCTTCAGGAGTTAATATGCTAAGGAATGAGTATTAAATAACTTCCACAAGTTTGTGGGACGGGCGTCGGGCCCGTCCTTTTTGGAGGGGCTTTCAGGCCCCTCCCACAATAACAATTAAAATTGTAAGTTATTTAATTCGCGCTCCTTAAAAACTGTCGGGAGTATTGCTATCTGGGAAATTAAATTTATATTTCGCAACATTAACGGGATGCTGTCTCGATACAGCTAATGCTATTATTTGCAACTCAAAATAGACGCTTTTACTGAATCTTTAAGATAGAGCGACAACAGCGAGTCTTTTTTAAATTTTTGATAAAGAACGGGGTACTCGGCGTCAAAAGGATAATTTTTTATGTATAAAATAAAAAACTTAGTTGGGATTAATTGGAGGATTGTCAGAAAAAATCTTTGTATATTATATGATCGAAAGTAAGGATTGATAGTCAATTGTTCACCTACAAATTAAGAATTTCATGGATATTCAATTAATTAATATCGGTTTTGGTAACATTGTGTCGGCTAATCGAGTGATTGCCATTGTCAGTCCCGAGTCAGCGCCCATTAAACGGATTATTACTGATGCACGGGAGCGGGGACAACTGGTTGACGCTACTTACGGCCGCCGCACGAGAGCGGTAATTATTACAGATTCGAGTCACGTCATCCTCTCGGCGATTCAGCCGGAAACTGTTGCTAATCGTTTTGCGATCGGCAAAGACGGTCAAGGTCGGGATGATTGAGGTTTGTCAGTTGCAATTTGAGCGCTTACGGTCTAAAGTAAGCGGAAACTTAAATTGTTACACGTTTTTGTTGTAAACATGAAATCTGGTAAATTAATTGTTCTGACGGGGCCTAGCGGTGTGGGGAAAGGCACCTTAGTACGATCGCTCCTCAATCGCCATTCCGAATTATATCTTTCGGTATCGGTGACAACTCGTGAGCCCCGCGAGGGAGAAATTGAGGGAAAGCATTATTATTTTGTCAGCCGCAGCCGCTTTGAACAAATGGTTGAGGTTGGAGATTTGGCCGAATGGGCCCAGTTTGCCGGTAATTTTTACGGTACTCCTTATTTTGGTCTCAAACAAGGAATCGGTGAGGGAAAATCGGTAATCCTGGAAATTGAGCTGGAAGGGGCAAGGCAAATTAGGAATAATTTTCCAGAGGCGCTGCGAATTTTTATTTTACCTCCTTCTTGGGAAGAGTTGGAGCGGCGGTTGCGGAGTCGGGGTCAAGATTCCGAAACGGCGATCGCCCGTCGGTTGGTGCGGGCTAAAGAGGAAATTGAAGCTGCAGGAGAATTCGATTTCCAAGTTGTTAATGACGATTTGGAAGTTGCTTTGAAAAAGCTAGAATCAATACTTAATTTGGTTTAGCTTTCAGGTAACTAATGATTAATTACCCATTTCTCCGTCCTGGCTAAAACTTCGCTACTTTGTTTGATAGCAACACAAACTTTTAAATTCAATTCCAGAATACTCAGTGAAGGCGAAATTTTTCTCAAGGGTTCAATTTCGCGAGCAGAACAGCCCAACATTTCCATATAAGCTAGCGTCCAGCCAATAGCTGCAATGTCCCCTACATTGCCTTCTCCGGCGCAAAGGTAACAACCCAATTCGCCCTCTGGCCCACACTCAGGACACACCCAATTGCCCACTTGTGAATAAAGTAAATTTGTGCGGGAGGCGGATGCGATTGTTAATGCTTTAATATGATTTTGAACTACTTGTTTAAAACCTCGGTTTTGGTCGCTGCGGTGGTCGGAATTACCGGGCGATCGCCCGATTGCTACTGCTTGCTGTTGTGGGGAAGCAACAGAGGCTGTTTGCTTCTCCCTGGTTACTCTAGATTCGCCTAGGTTCGCAGTTAGCTGAATACCGTAGTCTTTCGAGTCTTCAGTCTGAGAGTGGTTGAGTGCGCTGGAGGAATCGGGTTCGGAAGTTGTGAAGGATTGTTCTATGCGATCGGCAAAATCTTGCATTGAGAGGTGATGTTCGATCGCCAAAGACCAAGTTCTTTTATGTCTGAGGTCGCCGTATTTTCTGGCTTCTTCCTCAGTAATGCCGATCGCCGCAGCCTCTTGGCGCAGCACATTAATCGAAGTCATTGTATCTGATATCATTAGTTTGTTTGCAGTTAAAATTACGATCGCCCGCTCAGCCTACAAATAAATTACCTTAGATATAGTACAATAGTCCGGACTATTTTTAGATGGTCTTCTGAAATCCGTGATTTTCCGTTATGAAGGAGATTGCACAATCGCCCTGAAACCCTGATTTTACGCTTGGCAATCACACACTGTCCGAAGCATTGATAGTAGCCTAAATCTCAAATCTCAAATCTCAAATCTCAAATTGGATGACTTCAATTCTTCCCGATACAGCTTTATCTGTTGCTGGACTAACATCATACCTGCAAGACTTGTTGGAGGGCGATCGCAACCTGCAATCAATTTGGCTGACAGGCGAGGTGTCGAACGTTTCGCACCACCCCAGCGGCTGCTTTTTCACTCTGTGCGACACCGACAAAAGCGCTGCTATTCGCTGCGTGGTGTGGAATTCTCAGCGGCAAAAATTGGTGCAAATGCCCGCAAAAGGCGAACAGTTGCTGGTTTTGGGAAGCATCCGGGTTTACAAAAATCGCGGCGAGTACCAGTTGACGGTTGTGCAATCGCTGCCGGCTGGGGAAGGATTGCAGGCTTTGCGGTTGCAGCAATTGCGATCGCGTTTGGATGCTGAGGGTTTCTTCGATCCCGCCCGAAAGCGCCCGATTCCCGCACACCCGCAAATTGTGGCCGTGGTGACATCCGATACTGGCGCTGCTTGGGGAGACATTCAGCGCACTCTCGCCCAAAGATATCCAGGTTTGCGGGTGTTGCTGTCGCCGACAGGAGTGCAGGGAGAATTGGCTGCTGCTGCTATTGCTAGGGCGATCGCCCGGGTAGAATTGGACGGTAGGGCTGATGCGATCGTTTTAGCGCGGGGCGGCGGTTCTGCGGAAGATTTGGCTTGTTTTAATGATGAGAGAGTTGTCAGGGCGATCGCCAATTGTGCGATTCCAATTATTACAGGCATCGGACACGAAAGAGATGAAACTCTCGCGGATTTAGTAGCAGATAAACGAGCCCACACTCCGACTGCGGCGGCGGCTCAAGCTGTACCAATTTTAGCAGATATTTACTTTGAACACAAGCAGCGAACGGTCAATTTAGCAAACGCTGTGCGGGCCAGATTTCAGGCAGAAGAAGAGCATTTGCAACAGTTACAAAATCGATTAAAACGTTTGCCTGCGACATCCCGAACTTTGCGGCAAGCAACTGGTAAACTGGAGGTATTGCAAGAAAAGTTATCCGCACTGAATCCGGCGGCGGTTTTGCAAAGGGGTTATGCGGCGGTAATCCAAAGTGACGGTACGATCGTCCGCACAACTGACGGTTTGGAATTGGGAGAGGAATTGACTGTGAGGTTGAGTCGGGGCCGGCTGAAAGTTAAGATTGTAGAAGTATTGGATGCGGAAGAAAAGTTATGATTGATTCGCAGTTGCGCCAGTCTGACTGGAATTATGAGGAAACGGTCGATCGAATTGAAGCAATTATCGATCGGGTGGAATCGGGAGAGTTGCCCCTAGAGGAGGTTTTCGAGCAGTTTGGGGTGGCTGTAGAGTGTTGGCAGCAGTGCGAAAGCTTTTTGGCGCGGGGGAAGGAACAGATGGATTTGTCGATCGAGCTTTTGGCTGCAGAACCCGATTTTTAACCGGAGATAAACTCGGATTAATGTGGATAAAAGAGCGCCTTTTGCCGAAATCCAGACAGGGAATTAATTCCCTGTCTCCTCGCAAAAATCTTCGCTATGAGGAGTGTTAAACTGATAATACTCAATCCGGGTTCGCTACCCCCTTTCTTATTACCCAACGCCGAAGAAAAATAGACATTCTTTACCTTAAAAATATGGCAATTTTTTAGTCACATTCATCTTCCGATGTTGATTGATACTCCAAAAGCTTTTCCCCTCGGATTATACACAAATGGCGCGTAACTTTTGCAGCATCCAATCCGCGACTTAATACAGGATAACAGCATCTCAATCACCCTTGACAAAAAGACTCAAAAGAATCTAATATATTGTCAGCAAAACAATAACGAATAATTAGAATCCGAGCATCACTATCCATAGCTGCCCTTTTCATTTTTTGTCTAAAACTACATTTGTAAGTCGGTTCACGATTGAAGGCATTGAGCGCGAGCCGTCGCAGGACACCTAAATTCTGGGGACTGTGGAAAAAGCGAATCCGGCAGGCATCTTCAGCAAAGGTAGAATCTAAAACCCAATGAGCCTCATTTTCAATCCCCCAATGTTTTCGGATAGCTCGACCTAAAAGTAAAGTTGAGCATCACTATCTAAAGAAGTTAGAAATGAAAAATAAATAAGTTGATGAGTTATCGGTTATAATGAAAAAAGTGTGAAATGACAATTTTCAATCCTACAGAGAACAACTCACAACTGATTTTTATACTTAAGTATTCTAATTTACTTTTAACTCCAGGTCTTAGTCTAATTCAATTGAGTCAAAACTTCAAAAAGTTGGTAGTGCTTTTTTGTAAAGGCAGGAGAAAAATAGTAAAATAGAGCGACGATCGTGAAAGAGGAATGATGGAATGAAATTGGATTTAAATTGCCCAACGTGTGGTTATGACGACCTCATAAAAAATGGGAGAACGCACAGAGGAAAACAGAACCATAAATCTCGAAACTGTGGAAGACAGTTTGTCGAAGATACACAGCGGAAACCAAAAGACAAAAACACCATCGCATTGGTGAATTTATTGTTGCTGGAAAGAATCTCCTTAGCCGGAATAGTAAGAGCAGTAGGTGTGTCAGCAAGCTGGCTCCAAAATTATGTCAACAAATATTATCAACAGGTAGAGCAGAAAGCAGAAGTAGTGCCAAAAGAAAAAGGCAAGCTGACGGTTCAAATGGACGAGTTGTGGTCATTTGTGGACAATAAAGAGAACAAGCAATGGGTCTGGCTCGCCATAGATGCTCGAACCAGAGAAATCATCGGATGTGAGACAGGAGACCGTTCGCGGACATCAGCTTTCGCAACTGTGGGATTCATTACCAGGGGTATAGAAGCAGTGCGCCTCCAGTGTATGCGGATATGTGGGAGGCCTTTGAAAAGGTAGTGCCAAGCAAAAGGCATTTTGCAGTAGGAAAGGAGACGGGATTAACGAGTTATATTGAAAGACTCAACAACACGTTAAGACTTGTGAATATCAAGGTTAGTGAGAAAGACATTATCATTCTCAAAGAAGCTATAGAATCATATTGGGGCAATTGGGAACTTCATCCACGAATACAACCAACAAATTAGAAAAAAAATGGGAATTGGATAATCAGAGAGATTGTTTGCCTCTGTTCTTTACAAAAAACACTACCGTTTTTGGATTGGTTTCTATGGTAAATCTTGGGTAATTGGACTAGAATTTTGTCAAGATATGATTGCGAAATTAATGAGAAATCGGCGAAATAAGTTACCATTTTTCCAGAAGTGTATCAAGGCCATGTCCTTGATTTTATCAAGTTTTTGACGGGGTTGTCACCCAGTCAGTTAATAAAGTTTATCAAACTGGTAGATAGGTGGCTGATAATTTCAAAAATACTATGCAAATAGTTTTTGACGAATACTTGCCCAAATCGAATTATCGAGGCGCACCCCAACCGGAGTAATTCATTAAGTTATTTATTTTTCATTCCTTAGCAGGTTCGATGCTCTGTTTAGGCTTTAAATTTGTTTAAATCTCGTTAACTTAACTCTGGCCGCCCAGAAAAGACAGGCAAACCATCCTGAAATACCAGCAATTCTCCTGGCTGAATTTTAGTCCAAACTTCGTTATCAGTCAGCGGAAAGGTGGCAATAACAGCCACGCGATCGCCCTCATTGGTCAATTCCCGAAAATCGACTGTTACATCTTCGTCGATCGAGTGAGCGCTAGCAAAAGGTGCTTGTCGCACAATATAATGCAGATTAGTAGAACAGTGGGTGAACAAGTGTTCTCCATCCGAAAGTAAATAATTAAAAATTCCGTGTTCTGCCAAACTTTTAGTAATTTCCTCCAGTACCGGGTAAATTTCCGCTAAAGCAGGCTTACTTTGAGGAAAAGTAGAGCGCAGCTTTTCTAATATCAAACAGAATGCTTTTTCGCTGTCAGTTTTGCCAACCGGTTTGTAGACTCCGGCACATTCTGGATAAAAACTTTCAAGATTTCCGTTGTGAGCAAACACCCAATAACGTCCCCACAGTTCCCGAATAAAAGGGTGGCAGTTTTCCAGAGCAATTTCGCCTTGAGTAGCTTTGCGGATGTGAGCAATGACGTTAGTTGAATGAATGGGATAGCGGCGCACTACTTCTGCAACCGGAGAAGCAATCGCAGGTTTAGAGTCTATAAAAAGGCGACATCCCAAACCTTCAAAGAAAGCAATTCCCCAACCGTCTTGATGAACGTCTGTTCTGCCACCTCTTGCAGAAAAACCCTCAAAAGAAAAGCAAATATCTGTTGGAACATTGCAGTTCATTCCCAGTAATTGGCACATAGCTTTTAATTTTTTGGAATTTGGATAGATGTCGCAGCTATTGGCAGCTACAGATTGGCCATACTACTATTATAGTATGAATTAATTTAGCATAATAAAAAAACAAAATAATTTTTTATTTTCAACCGTCATGCTACTTAAAATAAAAAAAATGCGGGAAGCCAAGCTATCCCGTTCGTTAAGCGGGCCCGTTGCGGTAGGGAATCGCCCAAAATTCAATCGCGTTTCCCGGAGAACAGTCTTCATCGTTCCATTTGTCCTGCAATTTTGTTAATTAAATTTATGTGAAATTCACTTTTGCGGGGGAAAGTCTGAAAGTTGTTTGATATCCTTCAAAACTATTTGAGGCTTCCCTTTGTACTGTTCTACCTTCCCACTGACATACACATATCCCCGTCCCAGACCCGCATAACGCTTCTCGATTAGCCGCTTCAATGGAGTTCTTTCATCAGTTTGAGCATCCGGTATCCACAAATCTAATTTATGATATACCGAACCAGCATAAATTAGAGCGCTACCGCCCATCCATTTAGTAATTCCCGCCTGCAAATCGCAGAAAATAGTAATAGATTTAGCTTTCTCAGAAGCAGCTAATATTTTCGGATAGTGCAACATCAAAGAAAGCGCTCCTGCAGTTGCTTCCGACAACCGAAACTCTTCAACAATCGAGCCTCGCATCGACCACCAAGGCAGTAAATTAGCATAGTTGCGAGAGGGGATTTTGGCATTGATAATCGGATTCCAAATCATCAGATTGTAAGCTTTTGCTGCCGATTCTGCCTCAGTCATTTGTCGGTGATACAATCTGGAGCGCCCGTATTTGACAAAGTATGGACTCCAGCCTTCTTCAATCAGTTTAAGATTGTAATTTTCTCCATCTTTATGTATGTAACAGAGGAGACGCCCGTAGTTGTCGCGGTGTTTTTCCACCGCAACTTCTATTGGGTCATCTGTATCAAATTCTATGTCAATTTGAGCAAGTCCGCCATGTGCTGTGGCGAAGTATTTTTTAGCCATTTCCGAAGCTGCTTTGCCCGCCGCAGTTACAGGTTTGGATCCTCCCGGATGACTTTCTTCTGTATCGACGCAAATCAGGCGCAGAGACTCGTTTTTGCCGTTGAAAGAAATTTTGATGCTGTCACCATCAACTACTTTAGTTATTTGCAGGTTCGGAATTCTGGTTGCCATATTTTGAACCCTGTTGCACTTGAGATTTCATGCAGATATCGGTTGAATTATACACGATTTCGCTGTCAATAGCAACTGTAATTTTTGTTGTTTGTATTAATATTTGTCAAGTGTGGCGTATTTTATCAAGTCGGGGAAAAAATCGCGAAAATCTGATTCTAAGCGCTGATAGTTAGCTGTCAAATCTTCTCTGCCGCTTGCCAAGTTATTTGTCCGCTTGAGTCGCGCCGACATTCTTGTAAGAGTGATGCCGATTTGGGCAATTTCTTGATAAGATGAAAGCAAGTCGCGGGCAATTATTGTTGGTAGCACCCGCTGGAGAGATTCAGGTAATATATCGCGGTTGTCTTGCAGGATTTTATAAACATCCTGAGAAAAATCTCGGAGCGGAATTTCTGAATATTCCCGCCAATTTTTAGCTAAGAAGTGGTCGTAAAACACGTCAATCAAAACTCCAGCAAACCTGCGCCTGTGAGAAGAAACAAGGCTTTTACTCGATCGCACTATTGGGTGAGAGTCCGTGTAGCTATCTACTTTGCGGTGCAAATCGATGCCTTTTCTAATTTCATCGGAATAAAGGTTGACAGCCGTTCCTTTGACCAAATCTCCTAAGAGGTTGCCAATCAAGGATTCTGGCGTGCCTTTTGATAAGAATAGATGAGCCAAATAATTCATTAACTACACAACTGCATAACCTGTATGAGGTCTGACATCGGCGGGATGAAAACCTAAAACAATGGAATCCTTGGAAATTCCAGCCGCTACAAGTTCTTTTGTCACGCCGTATTCTGTCTCATCTCGCTGTACCCAAATCTTATCATCAATAATATCTATATGAACCAAACAGCCGTGAATTCGTTTGGCTTTATCCCAGCCTAAAGTAACTAGCAGGTAACAATCAGATTTTTCATCAAACACGGCTTTACAAATTATATCGCCATGAGAGTAAGGAATTTTTGTGTAAGGTTCGAGAACTGTTTTAATGGTGGTTCTAAAGTTAGCTAAAGTATCCATTTTACGATCGCCTCTTGATTTGGGTCGAATACAATCAGCTTGAGCTTTTCATCTTCAATCATTAATTGACCGATCGGTTCTTCAAATAGAGATTCATAGGTGATATCGCGAACAGCCAGATAAAGCGTATGTTCTGGATAAGTTCTCTGAAGCACAGATCGATAGATAGTAAATTGTCCGATCGCCTCTCTCAAGTCCTGCATTTCTGAATCGCTGACAAAGCTTTTGACTTCCACAGCAATTTTCTGTTCTCCTCGTTCTGCCGCCAGCACCTGTTTTGCTCCCAGGTCCACATACATATCTTTTTTCCCCCATTTCAGATGGAGAGGATCGTGAGTAATTATCCACCCATCATTAATCAGAGATTTTTTAACTGTATTGTGATACAGGTCTAAAGCAGGCATAGAACAACACGAGCAATATAAGACTTCACGGTTATATAATAGCAAATTATTATGCAATTATCTTAAACCGCAACTACAAGGAGAAAGAATAATGGCTGTTCTGGAATGTGTAAAACCGGGTGCTAAACTCGGTCAAATTATTCTTGCCGTCGATCTGACTGTTGCCGGTGCTGTCGATCGCATTTTAGCAAAAATTCAAGACTTAGGATATGACCCAGAAATCCGTCATATCAACTATCCCTCTGGAGTTCACGTCTTGGCAATTCTCAAAGACGAACAGCATTCTGAAGCAGTCGATGATGACTACTTGTTAGAAGAGTGGCTGCAAGTAAAGTCGGAAATCAATCCCGATGCAGTTCATTTGTGGCGCGGTAAATAAACCAATTAACAATTAAACCGCAGATAAACGCAGATAAACGCAGATGAGCTGATGGGCATTTCATCTGCGTTCATCCGCGTTAATCAGCTAAAATCTGCGGTTGCACACCCCTACGCACCACCGCGCAACTTATCCAAAACCGTCCGATCTTCCAAAGTCGAAGTATCCCCAGAAACCTCTTGTCCCGCAGCCAAAGAACGCAGCAAACGCCGCATAATCTTCCCGCTGCGAGTCTTCGGCAAAGCATCAGTAAATCGAATTTCGCCGGGACGGGCGATCGCCCCAATTTCCTTAACAACGTGCTGCTTCAACTCAGACGCCAATTCATCGCTAGGTTGCTGCGAGTTGTCCAGCGTGACAAAAGCCACAATATCCTCACCTTTAATCTCATCCGGTTTACCAACAACCGCAGCTTCCGCCACCGCTGGATGCGATACCAAAGCTGACTCGACTTCCATTGTGCCGAGTCGGTGTCCGGCCACATTAATTACATCATCAACGCGGCCCATTACCCAGAAATAACCGTCTTTGTCCTTGTGCGCGCCGTCCCCTGCAAAGTACACAAATTCCCCATCTTTTGGGTGCAAATATTCCCAATAAGTGCGGCGGAAGCGATCGGGATCGTTGTAAAGTGTACGCATCATTCCCGGCCAAGGATGTTTCACAACTAAATAACCGCCGCTTTCGTTAGTGACTGGTTCCCCATCTTGGTCAACAACATCGACCACAATTCCGGGGAAAGGTAGGGTTGCAGAACCGGGTTTTGTAGGAATTGCACCGGGCAAAGCGGTAATCATAATTCCCCCGGTTTCTGTTTGCCACCAAGTATCGACGATCGGACAATTCGAGTTGCCAATTACTCGTTGATACCACATCCAAGCTTCAGGATTGATCGGTTCGCCGACGGTTCCTAACAATCGTAAAGACGATAAATTGCGCGCGTTGGGCAAGTGTTCGCCCATTTTCATGAATGTTCTGATGGCGGTGGGTGCAGTGTAGAAAACGGTGACGCCGTATTTTTCAATTACATCCCAAAAACAGCCAGGATTTGAAGGGCGAGGAGCACCTTCATACATTAAAGTTGTCGCACCGTTGGACAGCGGGCCGTAGACTATGTAACTGTGGCCTGTAATCCAGCCGACATCAGCGGTGCACCAGTAGACATCGGTATCTTGGAGGTCGAATATCCACTTGGTTGTCATGTGGGTGTAAAGGTTGTAGCCACCTGTGGTGTGGACGACTCCTTTCGGTTTGCCGGTACTGCCCGAAGTGTAGAGTACGAACAGCATATCTTCGCTGTCCATCGGTTCGGCGGGGCAGTCGGCGGAGGCGTCTTTTTGCAAGTCGTGCCACCAAAGATCGCGCCCCGGTTCCATGTGTACTTCCTGTTTGGTGCGCTGAACTACGAGAACGTTGGTAACGCTTGGTGTGGCATTATTTGCTAATGCTTTGTCTACTTGTGTTTTGAGGCCGACGGCGGTATCTTTGCGGAAGCCACCGTCTGCGGTGATGACGAGTTTTGCTTCGCCGTCGTTGAGTCGATCGCGCAAAGCTTCTGCACTAAAACCGCCAAAAACTACGCTGTGTACTGCACCGATTCTGGCGCAGGCTAGCATGGCGATCGCAGCTTCGGGAATCATGGGCATATAAATGCCGACGCGATCGCCCTTTTGAACTCCCAATTCTTTGATGACGTTCGCCATTTGGCAGACTTCGCGGTGGAGTTGGGCGTAGGTGAGGGTGCGCGAGTCTCCGGGTTCGCCTTCCCAAATCAGGGCGGCTTTATTTTTGCGCCAAGTGGTTAAGTGGCGATCGAGACAATTGTAAGAAATGTTAATTTTGCCGTTGACAAACCATTTAGCAAAAGGCGGTTGCCAGTCGAGCACGGTATCCCAGTTTTGGAACCAGTGCAATTCTTGGGCCGCAAGTTCTGCCCAGAATGCTTGGGGGTCAGCTTTGGCTTTGTCGTAGAGGGCTTGGTATTCTTCTAGGCTTTTGATGTGAGCTTTTTGGGAGAATTCAGCGGGCGGCTGAAATAGCCGTTTTTCATGCAGAATTGACTCGATCGTATCTTGTGACATTGCTGTTAGTTTTTAGTTCAGTTACTCTTTTTAGCTATTGTGTGCATAAGTTGGGACAAAAGTATGTTTATTTTCCTTAAGACTTGGGGGAATTTGGTCAATGTTGAAGCTGCATGAGAAATTACAGCACGGGCAAATTGTAAATTCTATCTTGGTACTCATTATCAAATGATGCTTTATAAATTAGAAGCAGTAATTCAATATTTTGACCTATACTCAGCTTGGAATTCAGGATGAAAATTCCTGGAACATGGCAATTTTGCTCTAAATGCTCTGTTAAATGAACGGGCATAGAGCGGCGGTTGTTGGTAACAAGAATGAAATTGTGGTTCTCGCACCCAATAATAATTTCTGGATCGAGAGTCCCTTTAGAAGGTGCTGTTAGTTCTCCCACTGCTAGAACAACTAGATCGGGATTGCGCCTGCGAATTTGGTTAACATACGCAGGATCGACATTTTCGTCAAAGAGATACTGGATTGGCATCAGCTTTGCTCCTTGCCTCTCTTTCTGCTTTAAATTTGCGAAGTTTTTCTGTCACTGGAGGAGGATTGCGAGTTTGTTCTTCTCGCATTTTTTCTCCCCACTCCAGCCATTCGGTTATGTATTTACCGACTGCTTCTTTGTTGTGCAGGTAATACAAAATTGTCGCGTAAACTTGTTCGAGAGTGAGGGATGTATAAACGTTAGCAATTTCTTCGGGAGTTCGAGCGCGAAACAGGTATTCATAGAGAATGGTTTCGATGCCAATGCGGGAACCTTTGAGCCGAATATCATCTGGTCTGAGGAAGTTGAAATAGTCTTCTAGTTGCATAGCTGGTTCGGGGTGATATCTGGTATGATTGTATCACATGAATAGAAGATTTTTTGAGTTTTATGATGTTAACAAACAGTCCTGGACGCATGGGAGCCAGAAACCGGGTTTTTCGCCTAATCTGCTGCCTCCAATGCGTCTTTTCGTAAAAAACCCGGTTTCTAAACACTCGTGCATAAGTCCTATTTTATTAGACCTCTTGCAAAAGTCCTTTTCATAAATTTATTGGACGGGCTCTCCGGCCCATCCCACAAGAGTTATTTTTTTTGTGGGATGGGCCGGAGAGCCCGTCCTAGTTATTTTTGCAAGAGGTCTATTAAAATGCTTTTATAATTGACATTAACAGCCGATCGCACAAAAGCCATGACCCAAAATTGGGAAGCCAGCCAACTCTCTCTAAATGACGTTCGCCGCCTTCTCAAATTGGAAAGACAAATAGGAGGCTCTTTTGCTGAATTTTTATCTATGGAACCTCTGACGGATTTTGAACAGCAGGAATTATTGCTAATCGGCAATCACTTTTGGCGTCATCTAGAAGCAGGGAAAGTTTCTGCAAAACTGGTTAAATTTTTAGTGCTTTCACCGTTAATGAGATTAGCAGGATTTTTTGATATTCCGATCGTGCTGACAATGGAAGATAGCATCCCCATTGAGGTTGAGGATGCGGATACTTTAATTAAAGGGCGCTTGGATATTTTAGCGGTAAATCAGCCGGATGCAGAGCTCGCGGCGGCACAGTTTTGGATTTTGGTAGTCGAGGCGAAAAATAGCGCGTTAGCGAAGCCCTCGAAGAGGATCGATCCTTGGGCCGGTTTGCCGCAATTGCTGACTTATGCTTATAAAAGTTTGCAGCAGCAATCGTCTGTTTGGGGATTGACAACGAATGGACGTAACTATCAGTTTGTGTATCTGACGCGGGGCAATCCTTGTACTTATCAGATTTTACCGGAATTGAATTTGATTGACAAAGAGCGATCGCTCTTGTTGGCGCAAGTGTTGAAAGCGATTTGCAAGTTGCAGAATGTGCAGTTGCAGTTGGCTTAATCTCTGCAGTTAAAATCTGTGCTTACCCCTACTGCCTTGACAGATATTCTTTACCAATTTAGGCCTAATCGCCTTCTATCGTCGATGCCAACTGTTGTTGATTTATGTTGGGAACTGCTGGGAAAGTTAGAAATCAAGATTTGTTAAAAAACTGCTAGAGGTAGTGACACCAGACAAATTGTTATATACAATAATAAACGGTTAAACCCTGCAACTGAAGGTAAGAAAGTGTCTGAACTTAGACAAAATTTAATTACCAGAGATTGGGTAATCATCGCCACCGAACGGGCGACAAGACCGGATCAATTCGCCAACAAAAAAAAGTGGGCGGCAGTAGTGCCACCGCACCGTGCCGATTGCCCGTTTTGCGTGGGAAATGAGGAAGACGGAACCTTAGAAACTTGCCGTTTGGGCGATTCCCTACGGGATAGCTTCGCTTCACGCACTGAGTGGAAAGTCAGGGCAATTCGCAACAAATATCCCGCCCTCTCCCCGACAGCAGAATGGATGAGGATATCATCGGGAATTCACCGCACGATGGCGGGAATCGGCTTTCATGAAGTAATTGTAGAACATCCGCGACACGATTTGACGACAGCTTTGTTGAGTGTAGAAGAAGTTAAAAACATACTTTTAGTATACCGCAAGCGCTATGTAGAAATCAGAAAAAATCCCTACATTGAAACAATTATTATCTTCAAAAATCACGGGGAAACTGCTGGAACTTCTCTCGAACACCCCCACTCGCAGATAGCAGCGACGCCCGTTGTACCTAGCCAATTTCGCAGCCGCATCGACGAAGCTATTAGATATTTTGACGACACGGGAGAATGTCTGTTTTGCCGGACTTTGGAAGATGAATTAGCGGCGAAGGAAAGAGTCATTTGTGAGAGCGAACATTTTGTCGCTTTTATCCCTTACGCTGCACTTTCACCCTTTCACACTTGGATTTTTCCGCGCCGGCATTCCTCTTCGTTTGATGAAATTAGCGATCTGGAACTTAGGGATCTTGCTTATATTTTGAAAACTGTACTAGCTAAGCTTTATTACGGATTGAACAATCCTGATTACAACTATAATATTCGATCGGTGCCGATCGCCGAAGGGGGAACAAAATACTTTCACTGGTATATCGCAATTATTCCCAGAGTCACCAAGCAAGCTGGATTTGAGTTGGGCAGCGGGATGTTTATCAATACTGCTTTGCCCGAAGAAAGTGCAGCGTTTTTGCGATCGATCGAAATTCCTAGCGACAGTAATTTCTCCCCCATCTAAAGTATCCTACATCACAATAGGTCAAGTTTACTTAAACTGGGGGTGGAAATGCACCCAGCTATTCTGAGTTGCGAGTCTGCGTTGAGGGAGGAAATTGATATTATTTGAGATTTGAGATTAAAGAATTGGGCATAACGCACGATCTAATGGTTTAGATCGCCGGCATAAAGTTGGATTCTTTTTTTAAACTGGTATAACTTACGCTCTCAAGTTATGAACGTACAAATACTTGTGGATTTTACCAAACTCACAATAAACTTTCGACATATTGCCAGCCGTCGTCACTAAAAGTAGCTCTCAACATATCTCTAATTTTGGCATCGATCGATAATATTCCCTCACCCGACTCAACATTCTCGCCGATTTCGCAACTGTCATCAGACAGATGTTCTTGGATGTGGGCCAGAGTATCGGCGAAATTAGCCAGAAAATAATGTTCGTGCACCCACGCTGTCGGATCTGGTATTGCTGCACTCCCAAAAGCTCGATCGACTAAATCTTTTTTGGCAACATCGTCAGTCAGGTTTTTCATGTTGAGTTCGATTTACGTAAAACTGGTAACGTATCCCATTTTAAGCTTAATTGTCAACAGGATCGCGATCCCGATCGACCACAGCAGTGACAAATTTGTGTAGTTTGTGCGATCGCGATCCTAATTTTTCTGTCGCTCGCGTGTTATCATATTACCTCAAACTCGGTGGTCAATAATGTTCACATCGAGCAGAATACACTTGGGAATCATTCCGTGAACTCCTTTTTGAGGATTGTTGACAGCCTGCGTAATCCGAAAATTTACCGCTAGGGAACACAAAACATAAGCATCTTCCTCTTGGAAACCCGCAAACTTTTGCAACCAATAAACCGTCTGTTTTACCGCCATCTCAAACGCTTCATCTAATGTTCTACCAAATCCCAAAATCACAATATGAGTGGGCGTTTCTGCAAACGGAAATATCAGAAATAAATCCTTGCGTAAGATGATTTGAATAGTCCCGTTCATCGAAGTTTCAATCGCAGTACCGTCAACTTCGCCATCTCCTTGTGCCGAATGTCCGTCGCCGACGGACAGTAAACCGCCGCGCAGAAAAACAGGTAAAAATAACCGTGTTCCTGGTTGGAGTTCCTGATTGTCCATATTGCCGCCGTAGCGCCCTGGAGGAATAGAAGAACGGTTGATTTCTGCATTGGCAACGCCGATAATGCCAAAAAAAGGATGCAGGGGAATCCGAATGCCGCTACCTGCGGGAAATTCAGCAGTTTTTTGCTCTAAATCTAGCGGAATAAATCGCAATTTAGGTTCGGGGAAATACTCAGGTAAAGAACCCCATCCGGCGCGAATTGCATTAAATCCTACTGGTAAACTCGGGTAAACATCCTCAATGTGAATTTCTAAAACGTCTCCCGGTTCGGCATTGTTAACATAAATCGGGCCTGTCAGCAAGTGGGGCCCGGGGCCAACTTTGCGGTTGGGAGGCAAATTCTGACAAATATCTAAAAATTCGGGCGTGAGAAATTCGGGCGGGGCCTTGTCAGCAACATAATATCCTGAATAGGTTTCGATATCGATGCGATCGCCCGAATCGACAGTTAAAGCAGGTTCGATATTCGGAGAAAAACCGCCCAAGTGTACGGTTTTGCAGTTGGCTTTGAGAAGGTGGCGAGTCATGGGATTTTAGATTTTAGATTTTAGATTTTAGATTGAAGGAAGGGTGTTAAGAATGTTATATCGCAAGTCTCAATTATTTTTGAGAATTTTTTTTATGAACCGCAGAGGGCGCAGAGGGCGCAGAGAAAGAGAATTGAGAGCTCAGAAGATGTGAACAAATGGTTGAAGTTTGTTAGATGTGAGATATTTTACTAAGTTCTTAACTTTTTGATAATGTTGGTAGTTTAAAATTTAAAGTTGGTGGCGCGGGTTTATATGTATTTGGGGGGGAGTTCTGTTTGGCTGGTGCCCCCCCTAGAACTAATGACCGAAAGCATCCAGGATACAAGCCCCGGATTCATCGCTGGAGAAATAAAAAACCTGTATCCGATAAAGGAGCCCCCGAATTTATCCGTGGGCTCGCCTCTAAAATCTAAAATCTAAAATCTAAAATCGATTGACTTATGACTTATGTTAACGCCTTTGCCTAATAAAGTAGAAATATCTCAAGGTTATTCTCGCAATCCCTGGTTTTTTGCAGTTTTGATTTTGATTGTCCTATTGCTGGGTTTCATCATGCAATCTTACCTTAACAAACCTCAGCTTTTAACCGATCCTTTTCTGCAATTGCCAACAGCAAACTCGGTGCGAGTTGTCTGGTTTACTGAGTTTGCTGGTACTCGCAACACTGTTGCTTACGGCGAAAATTTGAGTCAAATTGCGGCGGCAAATACTGCGAAGCTAAGCCGCACTCGCGAAGACAAAGACTCGCGCATTTCCGATGAAGTCAAACAAAGCATAATTGACAGCAATCCAATTGTCCGCGACATCTGGCGACACGAAGCAGAAGTCCCCAATTTAATGCCCGGTGCTCGCATTCCTTATCGAGTCACCAGCGAAAGGAAAGACGGCGCATCTGTCAGCAGCAAAGTTTTCACTCTTTCTCCCACACCAGCAGCAGGAAAGCCGCTCAAAATCCTCCTCACTTCCGACCATCAATTGATGCCGATGACAGCAGCAAATCTCCAGAAAGTAGCCGAAACAATTGGGAGAGTTGACGCGGTTTTCATGGCTGGGGATTTAATTAATATACCCGATCGCGCTTCCGAATGGTTTGACGATTACCGAGGCCGCGCCTTCTTTCCCTCTCTGCAAGGTCGCGCCTTTTCCGAACTCGACAAAAACGGTATCAAAACAGTTTACAGCGGCGGCGAACTGATCCAACACGCGCCTTTATTTCCGGTGATTGGGAACCATGAAATCATGGGTAGGTTTTCCACTACCAGCACACTAAACGACCAGTTTAACGATCCTTTCCCCCGCACTGCTGCAGAGAAAATATACCCATACCCAACTCAAAAATCTGGGGTGACAGATAAAGATGTTTGGTTAAAAAACAATAGTTTTAATAGCGACACTTACAACGAGATTTTCAATTTACCGGGACTAAAAAATTACTATGCTGTGACTTTTGGGGACGTGCGGTTAGTGACTTTGTATGTTACGAATATCTGGCGGACTCCGAATTTAGATCCTGGTGCGAGAGGCAGGTATCGGGAACGGGACGAAGATTTTAATCATCCCGAAAAATGGGGATACGGACAGCATATTTTTGAGCCGATTGTCAAGGGCAGCGCTCAATATAATTGGCTGCAACAAGAGTTAAAAAGCTCGGAATTCCAGCATGCAAAATATAAAATTGTGATGTTTCACCACCCGCCGCATTCTCTGGGTGACAATATTGTACCTGCTTATACCGATCCAGTGCAAATAGTCGATCGCGCTCTCGATGGCGAGATTAAAATGGTGCGTTACGAGTATCCGAAACAGCAAGATTATCTGATTCGGGATGTAGTGCCGCTATTAGAAACAGCCGGGGTGCAGTTGGTATTTTACGGACATTCGCACTTGTGGAATCGGTTTGTAAGTTCCAGCGGAATGCACTTTTTGGAGACTTCTAATGTGGGCAACAGTTACGGTGCTTTTGTGGGGGAAAAGCGCCGATTTGTGCCGCCGGCATATCGGGAAGATTACAGCGCTATTGGAGACCCGAACGGATTGGAACCTGTGGTGCCGACTGTTGCGCCTTTGTTGGGGAAAGATGGGCGGCCGCTGCCGTATATTGATAGCAACGATATTACGGCTTTTACTATTTTTGATACGGGGGAGGGTACGGTTAGCAGCTACTATTTTGATACGCGGAAACCGGAGTCGGAAGTGGTGAAGTTTGATGAGTTTAAGTGCGAAAGGTAAAGGCACGGCATTGCTGTGTCCCTACAGATATCTGAGTCAACTGAGATGTTGCACTATTCTCAATTACCTGTTTAGGAACAGGCAAGATGCCTGTTCCACAAGAAAATTGAGTTTTGTGGAACAGGCATCTTGCCTGTTCTTGAAAATGGTGCAAGATGTAAAATTAAACTGAGATGTTGCACTATTCTTAATTACCTGTTTAGGAACGGGCCTCTTGCCCGTTCCACAAGAAAGAAATTCATTCTTTGTGGAACAGGCATCTTGCCTGTTCTTAACAATGGTGCAATATCTAAGATTAAACCTTTCTCAATTAGCTGTTTAGCAACGGGCAAGATGCCCGTTCCACAAGAAAGAAATTCATTCTTTGTGGAACAGGCATCTTGCCTGTTCCTAACAAAGGTGCAAAATGTAAGATTAAACCTTCTCTTTCGCAGGCGGAACCAAACCGGTTTTATTCAAACCCGCATCAATCTGCCTCAGCAATTTAAAATCGTCTTCGGGTAAGGAATTAACAGGCGAGTGTTTTTCCAGAAATGAGAATGCTTGCCGAAATTCACGCGGCCGGGAGTCGATCGCACTATCGAAATGACAAGGTACAATCCTGTGAAAGTCCCAACTCGCCACTTTATCCACCCAATCGAGAGTTTCCCTCGGCGCGCGGTTGAGAATCAAAGTCTGCAAAATCGGCGCCACAAACAACCGCCCTCCTCCCCGCAAAGCCTCAAAACATCGCACCCAATCTCTTTTCCACTTGAACGGATACAACCCGAAATAAGCTTTTCTAGAGCGTTCTGGCGCGAGGCGCGCGCTGGCAAATACCTCCGACCACGGCGGCACTTCCAGCACGCTGGGGCTAAAATACATGGCAAATAAGGCGATTCTCTGCCACCCTTTGCGCCGATTTTCCTGGGTGTCTGCCACAATGTCCGAGGCGCTTTCTTTGGCGTGAAACAGCAGCGGGTACGAGTCGAGTTGGACGATCGCGGGCGGATTTTCGGGAATGGATACCACGGAATCTGTTAACATCAGCGTGCGCGAGATCCTGTGAAATAACGCAACTTCGGCAAATTTGCCCAAACCGAGGTCGAGGGGGCCCAGAATTGCCCAGTCAAATTGATCGGCTAAGGGCGTGTTGCTGCTGTCTGAGGGCAGTACAGACGTGCGTTTGGCGGGCAAACCCAGCCAACTCAGCGGCAAATTCACCGGGAAACTCCACTGCTGCGGGGCGACAAACACCTGCGCTTCGGGAAAACACCTCGCAAAGGGGCCGACAAAAACTTTGTGCTCGATGCCGGAAACCGTTGTCAGCAGGATATACTTCACCTCGCCGTGCTCTGCTACTAACTCTTTTACCAAGCGGATGCACTCAGGAGTCGGTGCCACGGGGGCGTAGACGAGAAGGCCTTCGGGTTCTAGTTTAATTACTGTCATCCGAATCGGGACGACAACGTAAAAAATGCCTTGTAGCTGGTCAAAAGTCCAGATTGTATCCTTGACTATTTCCTTGCGGATGGTGCGCCGCTTGCTGTAGGGATAGAGGGGGACGACCGGCCAAAATGCCCAAGAATAGTCCCGATAATCAATCTGTGCTGGTGTTGGTATGCCTTCGCCCTCTGCCACTGGTGCGACTCCTTGCCGATTTTTTTTGTACGTGCGTGCGATCGAACTATTGTTAGTTATAGATTAAGTTATCCCCTTTATCAATCGGCGGTTGAAACCGCTGTCGAGAGTCAAACGAAGTCTGCCTCTGCGGACTAAGAGATCGAGAATGAATTTTTAGCTAGCTTGTCCTGATACAATGATAAGCTCGCAAAAATTTCTCAGCTTAGTAGATATGACTCAAAACTACCGCATCACTCTTTTACCAGGAGACGGCATCGGCCCTGAAATTATCGCTGTGGCGGTAGATGTCCTGAAACTTGTCGGTCAACAATTGGACATCGGCTTTGAATTTCAAGAAGCTTTAATGGGCGGGGCTGCTATTGACGCAACAGGCAATCCGCTGCCAGAAGAAACACTCTTAAAATGCCGCAACTGCGATGCTGTATTGTTAGCAGCAATTGGCGGTTACAAGTGGGATAATTTGCCCCGCGAACAGCGCCCGGAAACAGGATTGTTGGGACTGCGCGCCGGATTGGGATTGTTTGCAAATTTGCGTCCTGCGACTATTTTACCGCAATTGGTTGATGCTTCTAGTTTGAAACGGGAAGTTGTCGAAGGCGTGGATATTATGGTAATCCGCGAACTCACAGGCGGCATTTATTTCGGCAAACCGAAAGGTATTTTTGAGACGGAAACAGGCGAAAAACGCGGTGTTAATACGATGGCTTACACCGAGTCGGAAATTGACAGAATCGGGCGAGTCGCTTTTGAGACGGCCTCTAAGCGGGGCAAAAGGCTGTGTTCCGTTGATAAAGCGAATGTTTTGGATGTTTCGCAACTGTGGCGCGATCGTATTATTGCCCTTTCTTCAGAATACCCTGATGTCGAACTTTCTCACCTCTACGTTGACAACGCAGCCATGCAGTTAATTCGGTGGCCGAAACAGTTCGATACGATTGTCACCGGCAATTTATTCGGCGACATTCTTTCCGATGCGGCGGCGATGCTAACTGGTAGTATTGGGATGCTGCCTTCTGCTAGTTTGGGAGCAAGCGGGCCGGGAGTTTTTGAACCCGTGCACGGTTCCGCACCGGACATCGCCGGACAAGATAAAGCCAATCCGATAGCCCAAGTTTTGAGTGCGGCAATGATGCTGCGCTACGCCTTCAATCAACCGGAAGCTGCTAATAAAATCGAGCAAGCAGTTGTCGAAGTTTTGGATCGAGGTTATCGCACTGGTGATATCATGTCTGAAGGCATGAAACTCGTCGGCTGTCGGGCGATGGGCGATGCTTTAATTGAAGTTTTGCAAGCTTAATCGAATGGTTTGGTAGGGGCGGGTTCACCAACAATAATTATCGAAAATCAACAATCTCATAAACCCGCCCCCACCTCACCCATAACACTGGTGATATAATATCAGAAGGCATGAAACTTGTCGGCTGTCGGGCAATGGGCGATGCTTTAATTGAAGTTCTGCAAGCTTAATCGAATGGTTTGGTAGGGGCGGGTTCACCAACAATAATTATCGAAAATCAACAATCTCATAAACCC
>NZ_JAUBRP010000001.1:64263-102645 GCF_036701935.1 Microcoleus sp. M2_D5
GCCCCCACCCGCCATTAATTAAAATATAAATCATTAAAATATTGAAAATAATTAATGTAAATTATTCGTTGGTGGGGGCGGGTTTATGATAATTCTTTGTGAGTTTTATAGCTCCGGGCGAACCCGCCCCTACAGGAATTGGGGTTTAATGTTCCGGTTTCAAAAGATTGAATTGCTCGGTATCGATGCGATTTGCTTGATACAAAGTTTGAGCAATTTCCGATAGCGCTAACACAGAATGTGCGCGATAACCGTTGGCCTGCATCTTATCTTTAACTCCCTGTTCGTGGTCGATCAATACCACGATATCTTCCACATTCAAGCCAGCCGATTTTAACTTGGCTGCGCCTTCCATCACGCTTTTGCCGCTAATCAAAATATCATCGACTACAACAATCGTTTCTCCTGCCTGAAAATGCCCCTCAATTAATTTGCCTGCACCGTATGTTTTCACTTCCTTGCGCGGGAAAATCATCGGGCGTTCCATCCGCAATGCTAAACCCGTTGCTGTGGGTAAAGAACCGTAGGGAATTCCCGCAATGCGATCGAATTTTAAATTTTTAAGAATGTCTGCATAAGCGCTGACAATTTGGTGGAAAATCTGCGGAATTGAGATAATTTTCCGCAAGTCGATGTAATATGGAAATACGGCTCCCGATGCTTGTACGTGGTCGCCAAAAACTACGCAGCCGATGTCATAAAGTTGCAAGATTAAATCGCGGTGAGGTTCCGGTTGCAAAAAGCAAACATCGGGCAGCCACAGTTCGCAAGTGGGACTACCTTCGATCGCCCGCACCCTCTGTTGATTAATATTATCCCGCAATTTCTCAATTTCTCGGCGCGGCTCTTTTCCCGCTAATAAACTTGGAGGGACTGGCAGCAATAAATCTTCACCATTTGTGCTTAAACCGGCCGCCAGCAGTTGTGCGAGGTCGTTTTCTTCTGTCAAGTCATTTTCTTCGGCGATGTCTCCTTCGACTAAAATTAGGCGTTCAGGAGCTTCTTTGCGGATGCGGGCTAACATATCCGGCATTACTCCTACTTCTAAACCGAGTTTTTCGGGAGTTCCCCAAGTTTGAGAGAGTCGGACTAATTGCAAGTAAAAAGGGTTGTTTGGCGTCGGGTATTCTTGCAAAGCAGCCCCTGACGGGTTGGCGGTGGCACAGAGGACAAAAACAGTTTTTCCGGCGTATAACAAAAATGGCGCTACTTGGTCGAATCCGGCATAGGGACTTAAGGTAATAGCGTCAACTCGCCAGTCTTGAAATACAATTTTGGCAAACACTGTGCTGGTATTTAAATCGCAGTGTTTGGCATCTAAAATTACTGGCAGGTGAGGGGGAATAATTGTTAAAATTTCTTGCAGTAATGCCCAACCGGGAATACCGAGAGATTGGTAAAAACCGAGGGTGATTTTGCAGGCACAGATTAAATCGGCTGTTTGGTCGATCGCACTTTTTAGCTTTGACAACAAATCAGTTACAAAAGTTTGAGTTTCTTCCCCAGTCATGGAAACCTGCGGGGGCAAGGTTTCCGGGTCGGGGTCGAGGGCTAAATAAAGCAAACTTTGATTGCTTTCAACAGCCGCTAACAGTTTATCGAAAAAGTTGGTTTGATCCGTCATAATTTGTTAGGAAGGTAAGGGAAATTAAAAAAAATGCAGCTCAAAGTGAGAGGGGTGTTGTACCGGAAGAAACCGATCCCCGTTGAAATTGAAATTAAGAATCTTTTAAGATTGTAGAATGTAAAGAGCAGGAAATCTGTAACTTTGGGAGCAGTTTCATGGGGAATGATTTCCGGGTTGGCTACACCAGTGATTTCACCTAAGCCGCAGCAAGTCAATTAGTTGTGGTAAACTAACCAGTGTCCGGGCGGTGATTTGATCAGCATTCCCTGCGGTACGCGAGTTTAGTAAATGCGAATTTGCAAGGGGCAGATTTGAGATCAGCAAATTTTAGACAAGCTAATTGATCCGGGGCAAATTTGAGCGGGGCTGCTTGGCTGCAAGCTAATTTACAAGGCGCTAATTTTACTCAAGCTAATTTAATCCAGAGTCCGTTTGAGGGGGTTAATCAAAAAAATGCTCAGGTTGCAGGTGTTATTTGGGTTGAGGCTAGTATTAAATAGAAGCAGAAGCTAAACCAATGCCCGCCTTACATTAGGGATAGTAATAAATGATCGCTACTATCGACTTTACGATTTGGGACGAGTTGCTGCAACGCTACGTTGACGATTTGGGCCGCGTCAATTATCGGGGCTGGAAAGCTGAGGGGGCGGATGTTTTGAGGGGGTGGCTGGAAAGTTTGGCCGCTGTGGATTTGGCCGATGGTACTGATGCGGATGCGCGGCTGGCGTTGTGGCTGAATGCGTATAATGCGATCGCAATTTCTCAAGTTCTGGAAGTATATCCGATCGCGTCCATCCGTCCCAAAGTTTTGGGAATTCCCAACTGGCTGAGTTTTTTGGATTTTTTCACTCGTTCAAATTCGATTATTGGCGGCAAAAAGTACAGTCTCAATCAAATCGAACACGGAATATTGCGGCCGGAATTTGCGGAACCGCGCATCCATTTTGCATTAGTTTGCGCTTCTGTCGGGTGCCCGCTGCTGCGCCGGGGGGCTTATTTCCCGGAGTCGGTACGGACTCAACTAGAAGCGGATGCCAGCCGTTTTATTCACAATCCTGATAAGGTGCGATATGATGCCCAGAAAAAGACGCTTTATTTGAGCAAGATTTTTAAGTGGTACGGGGAGGATTTTGTAAAGGCGGCGGGTTCGGTGGCTGAGTATGTGGGCGGTTATTTGGGGCCGGAGGCGGCTGTGGGTGATGGATGGGCGATCGTTTTTTTGCCTTACGACTGGAATTTGAATCGGGTTGAGGGTTGAGATTTCTGGGAATGGGTAGGTGTTTTTTTTTTTTGGGGGTGGTTTTTTTCGGTTGTATCGCTGGCTATGTAAGGATTTGAGCCACTTTCGGAAAAAAACAGGTTGGCGGAAACGCTGTAATGCTTGCTGTGATGGGTTTTGAGGGCTGTTGAGAATTTTGCCTCTTGACAGGTCGGTATTGAAATGGTACTTTTAATATGTACAAACGCAAACGAACCTTGAAAACTAAATACAGTAAGAGTTTCAGAAACCAACTGTTGCAATCAACCTAACTCCCTATCAGGGATTGAAACTCTATGATGCAATGAGCGCTATCGGCATCCGCACCGTTGCAATCAACCTAACTCCCTATCAGGGATTGAAACCGCAGATACGGCGCGCCTCCAGGCGCTCCAGGGGTTGCAATCAACCTAACTCCCTATCAGGGATTGAAACGGAATGAGTGAAGCTAAAGCCGGATTGTTGCTACAGTTGCAATCAACCTAACTCCCTATCAGGGATTGAAACTCGAATTGCGTTCCCGATCGGAGAATCGTCGATAGTTGCAATCAACCTAACTCCCTATCAGGGATTGAAACTTTTTACCAGGATGATAGCCGAGCCAGATATCGAGGCGTGTTGCAATCAACCTAACTCCCTATCAGGGATTGAAACAAAGTCGATTTAATCGATCCGAATACTTCGATCAGCGTTGCAATCAACCTAACTCCCTATCAGGGATTGAAACCCAATTTGAGCAATTTCCTCCTGAGAACCACAAGTTGCAATCAACCTAACTCCCTATCAGGGATTGAAACTCGCCTGCCAGTACGCGGTTGCGGATCGACCGCAGGTTGCAATCAACCTAACTCCCTATCAGGGATTGAAACCTCGATAAACCTCAAGGATGTAATCTTTTGTCGCCTGAGTTGCAATCAACCTAACTCCCTATCAGGGATTAAAACATGACATCAGTCCTTCTTTGCTGAGTTTGATGTAAGTTGCAATCAACCTAACTCCCTATCAGGGATTGAAACGCCGGCTATTATGCTATCCGGCATCAATACTGGGTAGCGACTGTTGCAATCAACCTAACTCCCTATCAGGGATTGAAACCTGATATCGGACACGTACCCGCCATTCCACCTAGGTTGCAATCAACCTAACTCCCTATCAGGGATTGAAACATGGACTATTACTTATTGCGATTAAGGGGTGAAGTTGCAATCAACCTAAATCCCTATCAGGGATTGAAACTTGGGAACAGAGTAAATACCCTCAGCTTTTTCTAGTTGCAATCAACCTAAATCCCTATCAGGGATTGAAACTTATGGTGTGGGGTGTTGATGTAAAGGACGGGTTTAAGGGTGTATGCTGTTAATATCTATTTGTTTATCTCAACAAGAACAAAGATATGAAAAAGATAGTTTTCATGGTTGTAATGCTGGCTATAACCCTATTTGTTGTAGTTAGTCCGGTTAATGCAGAGGGATTGAAGAGGGTAGTATCTACGAAAGGTGGTTTTGGGTGTGTTCATAAGGATTACCATCAGAAGCTAGTTGAGACTCTTGTGAATGGTGATAAAGAGGCTTTTGTTAAAGGACTTCTAACAGCTTATCAATCGGGTGAATGTTTAAAATTACAACAAGGGACGGTAGTTTTTGTGACTGATACTGCAATATGGGCTGGATTGAGTCGGGTTCGTCCAGAAGGTAGTATGGATGAATATTGGACATCTTACGAAAATGCAATGGGTCAATAGTTTTTCAAAATTTAGTTTCCTGTAGCAGAGTTTACAGGGCTTAGGCGGGGAAATACGAGTTTCCCCGCCTAGATTTATTTAGCCAAGTAAGGTTGGTGATATTCTCACGTCACTATCTAAAAATGGTGTGACTGTTAGAGCGAAACTTAAAGGTTGCAATCAACCTAAATCCCTATCAGGGATTGAAACAGATTTAAGGATCTCTAACTCTTGTTTTGCGTCCTCAAGTTGCAATCAACCTAAATCCCTATCAGGGATTGAAATAGCGGGAGAAATGTCAGACAAGTACCAGCTATCCCCGTTACAATCAACCTAAATCCCTATCAGGGATTGAAACGCTCTTGACGCGGGAGCTTCAAAGGGGGTATAATGTTGCAATCAACCTAACTCCCTATCAGGGATTGAAACTGGTGTATGAAATATACGATCCCAGACGCAGACAGTTGCAATCAACCTAAATCCCTATCAGGGATTGAAACGAAGAAATGAAAATTATTACTAGAGGAGAAAAATAATGGTATACAAACTATTAATTGCTGTGCTTTGTCTCATTCTTACATTTCCTACAGTTGCTTATGGATTTTCGGATGTAAATACTTTTAATGACTTAATAGATAATTCTACAATGGGTAAAACGAGTAAAACAATAGAAAAAAGTGATTATTACAAAGTAAGAGAAGCACTATCAGCCACTGAATTTATAGAATCCACAATAGAAAAAGTCCAGCCTGTTTCTCCACTACCATTCACACCAGTTCTTCAAATAGTAGGAGTTCTATCTAAGGTTTTGCAACTGGGAATATATCTGGAGGATTGGGGGCATACTGACTCCGAAATTGTAAGTAGAATTAATGATGTATTAACTTCTGTTAAACTAGAAAATTCTACCGATACAGAGTTATATATTAAATTTGAAAAGTATGTCAAAACTACTTTGCAAAGCTGGATACCAGACCGTGATTATCCGCAAATAGGATATCTACCAAAAAAACTACTGTACAATCAATCGCTGGGTGAATCCGAAATAACTAAATACTGGCCAGAAGCTCCTCAAAAAGAGCAGGCAGAATATGTTGCTTTAACTTTTGATGAATTAATTTTGAATTATCAATTGCTTGCGAATGATTTCCATTAAAGTAATTAAGATGGTTATCTAAATATAGCTTCCCTGCTCTTCAGATTGTATCGAGCGAGCAAAGACACTACCGAGTGTAATTCTGTCATTTATCTACTTGTCCAGTTGTTTACTAGACAAATTGTAACTTGTCCAGCAGACCACAATCCAACTCAACCCCTATTAGGGGTTGAAACTTGGCATTTATATGGAAAGGGTCGAAGGTGGTTGAAAGTTGCAATAAACCTAAATCCCTATCAGGGATTGAAACATGGCCTTAATCATGTTGATGGCTTCGTAACACCAGCGCCGCAATCCAACTCAACCCCTATTAGGGATTGAAACTCATTCGGCATATTCCACGCATATTTTATGCCCCGCAGCCGCAATCAAACTAAACCCCTATTAGGGATTGAAACTAACATCAAAACCCAAAAAAGACTTTTGTGCAAGTTAGACAGGTGTCCCAGCCTCCACCGACGATCGCCCCACAAATGACATATTAATAGCTATCACAGTTCAAATCCTCTGGAATATAAACAATGATTTCAGATAAATTTCGGCGCGAGTTGCGAGAACAAGCCAAACTCTGGCAAGCAGAAGGACTCATCGACACTTCATTCTACCAACAACTTTCGGAACGCTACCAATTCAACACACTCGAAACGGCCTCCCGCAACCGATTCCTCAGTATTCTGATGAGTCTCGGCGGCATTCTCCTCGGTATAGGAGTCATCACCTTTGTAGCCGCAAACTGGCAAGTTTGGTCGCGCGAAGTGAGAGTTGCACTGCTGCTAAGTCTTTTCGTAGCAGTCAATGCAGCAGGTTTCTATCTGTGGCGAATTCCCCCATCCCGAAGCAAAAACTCCAATCCCAATATGCCCGCAACAAAAGGGCGAAACAAACTCCTAGGTGAAGGATTGTTGCTGTTAGGTGCTCTGATTTTAGGAGCAAATATGGCATTGATGGCGCAAATGTTCCATATTGGCGGTTCTTCCTACGGACTTTTCCTTGCTTGGGGAATCGGCGTGCTCGGAATGGCTTACAGTTTGCGGTTGACTTCTTTGGGCGTTTTGTCCGCACTTTTAATCGGTTGGGGCTATTGGTTTGCCGTGTTAGATTGGTCTTCCAAAGTCGAGTTTTCTTGGCTGGAAGTTTTGGTGCGGCAAATGCCGATCGCAGCCAGTATAATGTTTGTGCCGCTGGCTTATTGGTGTCGATCGCGTGCTATTTTTGCCATAGGTGCGATCGCGATAATTTTTTCCCTAGAAGTTTCTATAGTCCAAGGGTTAAATCCAACCTGGGCTGCTGCAATTTTTTGTGCCTTACCGCCCGCTTTGCTGTGGGGATACGACGATGCAATCTGGCCCAAGGTACGCAGCAAGCTGTTTCAACCTACCGCCCGCAGTTTAGCCCTGCTGTTTCTCGCCGGTGTGTTTTATGTTCTTTCTTTCCACTGGTTTTGGCAAGATTTGCCGAATCCTGCGCCAACGGAGTCGGATTGGGTTTTGCTGGCAAATGTGGCTGTTTTGGGCGGTTTCACGGTGTTTGAGTGGCTGCGCTTGGGACGTTTGGAACTGCGGCGACCAAGACAAAAAGCAGTGGATTTGACTACAAGTGCGATCGGCATTTTAATCCTCGCCAGCGCCTTAATACCGCTTATTCACCTCAATTTTACTCCCCTTCCTCAATTAGCAACTTTTCTGTTCAATGTTTTATCATTTTTGCTCGCTGTCGGCTTAATCCGAGAAGGTTTAGCATTAGGAAACCGCCGGACTTTTTGGGGAGGCATGGTATTAATCACCCTACAAATTATCAGCCGAGTCTTTGAATATAACACAGGATTGTTGCTCAAATCTTTTGTATTTGTTTTGTGCGGAATTGGTGTAATTGCTGCGGGTTTGTGGTTCGAGCGTCACTTCGCAAAAATCCCCGATGAATAGAAATTATTCATCTCTCTCTTCTCTCACTCAGCGCCCTCTGCGTTCTCTGTGGTTTAATCATTCCGAAACAACCGTAAACAATATAACCCATACATAACATGAACACAAACAACATTGACTTATTAGTTGAAAATCCAGATACAACAAATCTGTTTCAGCTTCCCCCGGAAGCAAAACGCCTTCCTGCGTGGCGAATGTGGGTTCCTTTGCTGCTGCAAATCGGACTAATTGCCGCCGTACCCGCCACCGCAGTTTACACTTTTATTACTGGCAAAACAGTTGTCCTACAAACAGCACCAGTAGACCCTTACGACTTTTTGCGCGGATATTACCAAGTTTTGAGCTATGATATTTCCGATCTCACAAATCTCCAAAAACTCCCCGGCTGGAAAGATTTACCTACCGAAAAAACACTTTGTCCGCCCGGAATTGTTTGTCCCAAAAATACGCACAATCTCAAACCACAAACCAGTTTTTATGTAATCTTAGAATCCCCAAAAACTGCGACTAATCCCGGCCGCCCCCAAGCTTGGACACCCGTCCGCGTCAGTCTAGAAAATCCCGGCAATTTGCCCGCCAATCAAATCGCAATTAAGGGCAAATATAACGGTTGGCAGATGGAATACGGCTTAGAAACTTATTATATGCCAGAGGATGAAAGGGAAAAAGTCAATCAGGAGATTAGCGAAGCTCAAAGGAAGCAGCGACAATCTTTTTTGGTGGAAGTAAAGGTTGACAAAACAGGCCATGCTGTGCCTGTGAGTTTGTGGGTGCGCGATCGCAATTATCGATTTTAGCTGATATCTTGCACCATTGTCCGCAACAGGCAAGATGCCTGTTCCACAAGAAAATTTATATTTTGTGGAACAGGCATCTTGCCTGTTCCCAAACAAGTAATTGAGAATGGTGCAACCTATGAGTTTTAGCCAATCAGGGCAAAAAGTCGATCGGTCTTTTGCCCTTGTTTTGAGTATTTTTGCTTAGGGATGAGGCCGAGGTTCGGCGATTCCCTACCGCAACGGGCCCGCAGGCACAATGGGATAGCTTCGCTCGCGCCGACCTTTCAATTGCCGACAACCCAGGAGAATCTAGTGAAATACCTAACACTAACCTTGCGGTATAGTGTAGGCTTCGTGTCTCATTTGCCGTTGCTCTGTTGGGTATCCCATTACTGGGTATTCGTCACCTAAGACGATCCAAGTCTTACACAGCATCTCTGGCTTGGCAGCCTTTATCCCTTCATAGGGAACCCACGCAGAAACCCTGTTTCCCAAGGCAAAAAACTATTCCGTATGACAAACTTGGATTGTATTTCACATTAGAACGTATCCCAATAACCAGCGGTCTGTCTTTTCCCCCTTTCTCTCGCAGTTATCCTTGGTAAGCATACTACTGCTACTGTGACCTATTGTTTGCAGCCGAGTGGGTGGGTCGCAACCACTTATATCTTACCATCTTTTTGTGAGAAATCAGGAAATTTTTGATTATTTCATAGACCTTGCGAAAGCTTATATCCCAACGCCCAATTGAGTACAATTACAGCGTGGGACTTGCGCCAATTGAGTTAAGATATATAAGACTTGTGCAAATCTTGCCAGTTCAAGGGCGCAACTCATGACTCTACTGGAGCTTCTCATGTTAGCCGAGCTAATCTCTGCCAGACGAATACTCAAGACCAAACTCCTCGACTTCTTAGGACTTCCCGAAAATTGCCAAGACCAAACGGATCACCTCGTCAACCAAATTGTATCCCTCCTGGAAGCAAATCCAGCCGAACAAGAAAGATTTTGGGAGACATTCAAAAGTGAATTAGCCGTCGATCCGGTAGAATTAGAAACAATACTCAAGTGTTCCCCCGCAGAACGCCAGCAGTGGATTGAACAAGACAAACTCCCTATTTTAGAATACCGCTCTTTCCGCAAATCAGGAATCCATTTAGAATATCCCGTTCACGACAGAAGATTCATCTTAAGTCTAACGCCAACCGATATTAATAATTGGCGCAAAGAACCCAAAGGGCTGATTAAAAATAATTACAAAATACCCACCCCAATCAATACAGAAAAGCCAGAAGAAAACGAACAATCACGAGTAGCTTTTAGTTCAGAGTGGGAAAAAATCATTGCCGACTGGAAAGAACAAGGTTCGGAAGAAATTTCAGCAACCTTCCAGCTAGCTTACTGGACAGTTTGGGCGTCGCGGTGGGCAAAAGAAAATCAGCTCAACAGCTTTAAATCAATTAATAAATATAAGGAAATCTACGAAACTCACCAGCAGGAATGGTATCAGCGAAAAAATCAAGCAGTCAAGTTACTGATTGAAATGCCCTACGCCATGCTGTACTTCTACCGTCCGGCGGATTCTGACAAATTATATCTCGAACTGTGCGACGACCACCAGGAAATGATGAAAGATGCCTACTATTGGGACAAGTGGGACTTTTTCTATCAGAACCGCAAACTTGTAAATAAGTGCCGCGAATGTGTGTACTGCGAAACCAAAGATTATTACTCGCTTTACTACCTGGAAATCAAGAGCGACAAGTTTCCAGATTTTAGCTTTTCTTTCCACACGCCGTACACCATCGGCAGAAAATTTTTGCCGCATCCAGAAACGCTACCTTATGTAGACCACGTTGAACAGGACGGCATTTTTCGCTTTGGCCGTCCGCTGCTGGAACAAGAGAAAGCTATTCACACAGAAAAAGATGTATTGCTCAAGTTTGAGGCTGCTTTGGCAGCAGCTAAAAAGTTTGTTTAGTCATGAGTCATTAGTCATTAGTAGACTTATTGCAGATTATCTGGATTGATAGGGAAACCAATGATATCAAATCTGTTCGCATCGGAATTATTCAGATATCTATTCTCTTTATCTGCGTGAATGGGCGTCAATCCATTCTCATCTGCGGTTAATTTTTCTTTTTTTAACCGCAGATACAGGCAGATAAACACAGATTAACGCAGATAAATTAGATGAATTCCGGTTGCACCCTCGGTGATTGTTGACGGTTGATTGGATTTGATGCCCGACGATGCTATCGGATTTGATATGACTTTTGAACTTCGATTATTTGGATGCTGCCACCAGCATAAAGTTTGGGTTGTGGAGTTACTTCGGAATTGTCCGATCGCCATTCTACCTCTGCCAACAAACTCCCCAAGTCAGTTTCAGTCTCAAACAACCACAAAAATACAGCCAACCCTGACCTAAATACCGGATTTGTATGCCGGTGAATATCTACCAAAATGAATAGACCACCGGGCTTAAGCACGCGGTATACTTCCTGAAAGATTTGTCGCAATTGCGCCCGTTGCATTTCGTGCATCACAACGCTGCTGTGTACTCCTGTCAAACTGACAGTCGGCAAAATCTTCTAAATAATAATTGGCTGATGGTACATTTTTCGTTGGCCGTTGTGACCCAAACGAGCATGGCCGCCTACGCTCAAAGCAGCCAGACGCGCGATCGCAATCCTAGAGACACTGATACCGATAACTTAAATCTCTAAAAAGTGTTGCCATAGTCAAAATTATTTATACCTTGCTATCGACTTAAGATATTATCGGGAAATAGGGTTTAAAACCCCCTCCTTCTAGCACGGCTTTAATTTCTTAAATCCATTCCCAAAAATCAGGGAATTGCTGGCACTTGTGGTATACTACGATAGTCAAGGTTAAACTCCTTTGCTAAGAGTGAAACAGTTAAGACACACTTTTAGGCACAAACTGTTGGACACAGAGCAGCGAAAACTCTTAAAACAGCTAGAGAATAAACGTATTCTCTTAACCAGGAAACAAATATTTGGTTCATTTGTTAAGTAGGGTAGGGCATACCCGAACTCTAGGCTATATCCTAGTACGCTTTTGGAGACAGACCCAAAGAGGGTTGCTGTGAGTTGAACTCGTCAATTGGTGGTATTTTCTACGGTTGAAAGGTTTAAAAATTGCCGCAAGGACATAGCGCTTAAAGGTCAGTCGCTGAATTAAGAATCCCCACGCCTGTAGGCCCGGGAGTGTCAAATGATAAAGATAAGTAACAGAACTGAGACGATGGGAGAGCTGTAAGCGCTATGGGTCGTGTGGGAGTATTGCTATTAAACTTGGGCGGGCCAGATCAAATCGAGGATGTCCGTCCTTTCCTGTTCAACTTGTTTGCTGACCCGGAAATCATTCGCATCCCGTTTCCGTGGATGCAAAAACCTCTCGCCTGGTTGATTTCGACCCTGCGCTTTCAAAAATCCCAGGAAAACTACCGCCAAATCGGTGGCGGCTCTCCTTTGCGGCGAATTACTGAGGAACAAGCCACTTCCCTGCAAGAACTATTGCAAGAAAAGGGACAGGATGCTCGAGTATACGTGGGGATGCGCTACTGGCATCCTTTTACCGAAGAGGCGATCGCCAAAATAAAGCGCGATCGCATCGAACATTTGACAATCTTGCCGCTGTATCCTCAATTTTCCATCAGCACCAGCGGTTCTAGCTTCCGGCAGCTAGAAGAAATGTGGGGCAAAGATCCTGACCTCAAGGATATACAATATACCGCGATTCCTTCTTGGTATCAGCGGCCTGGTTACATTCAGGCAATGTCGGAATTGATAGCCCAACAACTAGACCACAATCCGAATCCCGATCGAGTTCACATCTTTTTCAGCGCCCACGGCGTCCCCCTCAGCTACGTAGAAGAGGCGGGAGACCCCTATCAGCGCGAGATAGAAGATTGCACTCGTCTGATTATGGAACATTTGAACCGATCGAACGAACACACTCTAGCTTATCAAAGTCGGGTTGGCCCGGTGGAATGGCTCAAGCCTTACACCGAAGACGCCATTACCGAATTGGCAGAGAATGGAGTCCAAGATTTGTTGGTAGTTCCGATTAGTTTTGTTTCCGAACACATCGAGACTCTGCAAGAAATTGACATGGAGTATCGAGAAATAGCAGAAGAATCCGGGATTAAAAATTTCTACCGAGTGCCGGCCCTGAATACTCATCCGGTGTTTATTGAAGCTTTGGCAGATTTAGTCATCGAGTCGATCGAATCTCCCAGCGTTAAATTCTCCGATGTTATACGCCCTTCCAAGATAGTGAAAATGTACCCTCAAGAGCAGTGGGAGTGGGGTTTGACCACGGGGGCGGAAGTCTGGAACGGTCGTGTGGCGATGATTGGTTTTGTGGCACTATTGTTGGAGTTAATTACGGGTCAGGGCCCGCTACACTCGATCGGCTTGCTTTAAATCGCTCATAGTTAGTTGGCAGTTGACAGAAGTAGGTTGGGTTGAGCGATAGCAAAACCCAACACCTTATTTCCAACCCAGAGTTGGGTTTCGTTACCTCAACCCAACCTACATATAGCTTATTTCCAACCCAGAGTTGGGTTTCGTTACCTCAACCCAACCTACATATTTTGAATTTCACTTAAATAACCAATAACCAATAACCAATAACCAATCATTAAATTAATCAGGATCGCCCTTGCGGCGGCGGGGATTTCCCCTGTCGCCCGGTATTCCCTGACTTTTATACCATCGATACCACTCTTTAGAACTGCGAATTGCCAGCCACAGCAGCATCATCGCCACTAACCCCCCCTGCCGCGGTGCGTCAAAAGCAAACAAAACCAAGGAAATGCACAAAACATCTTGGAGGAAAATCACCCAAATCGGCAAACCGCGCAGCCGGTAAAACCATCCTGCTTGTACCAGTTGCAGCACTAAAGCCAACAAACCTCCGACAATACCAATTATCCACAGCATCCAAGGGTGAGCAATAATTTCGTCGATCGAACTTACTTGAGCGATCGCAATTCCCATAATTGCTCCTACAATGGGGCTGAAAATAATTTGCACAATTTGCAGTACCCGCTGTCCTACAAAGGTTTTAGAAGCAAATAATTCTAACAGCGACCAACTCACCAAGATGGCGATCGCCACCTGGGGTGGAACCCCCGACAAGAGAGGTATTTCCGACCAAAGTTTGTCAATCCGCAACAAACCAATTAACAGCAGGGGCAGGGCAATTCTCATACCCCCTGCCGCAGACGCAGAGAGTGCGGCTAGGAGTCCAACCATAATAATAATTCAGTTTCTAACGTCAGCTAAAGCCTCGATCTATTTCAGAATTTAATTCCCCTGATGGCTGACTGTGATTTGAGCGATCGAACTCAAATTGAGGCTTGAGCTTAAATATCACCCTCTATTGTAAGTGTATCTGCTTAATCCTGCTTGGCACTGCGATATTGTCGATCGACACAAGGCAGTTTGTGAACAGTTAACCGTTGACAGTTGACAGAATTCAACCTGGATTGTGATTAAATTAAAATGTATAGGAAAACCAGTAGATTAGCCGAGACACTTAAAATTAAGATATCAGCTATTCTTGCTTCTTCTCTCTCTGACTTCAAAATCTGACGGACACTAAATAATTAATCCGTGTATCCGTGTCAAAATCCGTGTCGTGCTTTCCTTCTTCCTTCCAATTATGTCTGATTCATTATTTGCCGATGCCAGCCGCCGATTAGAACGAGCCTTAAAATATGTGTCGCTTTCCGAGGATACAATCGAACGGCTGAAATACCCCAAATCCAGTTTAGTTGTATCGATTCCCGTGCGGATGGACGACGGTTCCCTGCGAATTTTCCAAGGTTATCGGGTGCGCTACGACAATACCAGAGGCCCGTCTAAAGGAGGAGTGCGCTATCATCCGGGAGTCTCCCTTGATGAAGTGCAATCCTTAGCATTTTGGATGACTTTTAAATGTGCAGTTTTGAACTTGCCTTTTGGAGGAGCCAAGGGCGGAATTACTCTCAATCCCAAGGAATTGTCTAAACTGGAATTGGAACGGTTGAGCCGGGGCTATGTCGATGCGATCGCAGATTTCATCGGCCCGGATGTCGATATTCCCGCGCCGGATGTCTACACCAACCCCATGATTATGGGTTGGATGATGGATCAGTACAATATTATTAAGCGGCAGCTTTCTCCAGCGGTGGTGACTGGAAAACCAGTGACAATTGGCGGCAGTTTGGGCAGAGATACAGCCACAGCAATGGGTGCTTTTTTTGTAGTAGAAACTATCTTACCCAAATTTGAGCTAAATCCTCAAGATACAACTGTAGCGGTACAAGGTTTTGGTAATGCCGGTGCAGAAATAGCAGAACTGCTCTGGAAAGCAGGTTACAAAGTTGTTGCTGTCAGCGATTCCCAAGGGGGAATTTATGCTAAACAAGGACTGGATATCCCCAGTATTCGAGGCTTTAAAGACTCTAACAAAGGTATCAAAGCTCTTTACTGCGAAGGTTCTGTTTGCAATATTATCGAACACGAAGTATTGACAAATGAGCAACTTTTAGCATTAGATGTAGACGTGCTGGTTCCTGCCGCTTTGGAGAATCAAATAACAGAAGCCAATGTTAATGATGTTAAGGCTAAGTTTATTTTTGAAGTAGCTAACGGGCCGATTGATTCGGCTGCTGATTTGATTTTAGAAACGCGGGGAATTCAGGTAATTCCTGATATTTTAGTCAATGCCGGAGGCGTAACGGTTAGTTATTTCGAGTGGGTGCAAAACCGCAGCGGACTTTATTGGACGCTGGAGGAAGTCAATCAGCGGTTGAAGCATAAAATGGTCGAAGAAACTGAGGCAATTTGGAAAAAATCTCAGGAATTGTCAGTTTCCATGAGGACTGCTGCTTACGTGTACGGGTTAAATCGACTCGGAGAAGCCATGAATGCGAAGGGAACGCGGGATTATTATGTGAACGGTTGAGGGAAGTGCGGTAAGATTGCGCGATCGTACAATCTTACCGCAGTTATTCGAGAAAAGTGCAGTCTACGAACCGACTTGGCAAAACTTGGCTTTGAATTGGGGAATTTTAGGATTGCACGCAGCAGTTTATTTAACCGCCACTTTGCTGTTGCAGAAGCGGAAATATATTTTCAAATAACGCACGATGGGTCGTTGCTCCGACGCCGCCCCTGAAAGGTCAATCAATTTTTTGGTATAATTACTTTCATGCCAAGACAAGACATCTATCATGATTGCGTCAAAAATGCTTTAGCCAAAGATGGCTGGGAAATTACAGACGATCCGCTGACAATCGAATTTCAAGACCTGCGTCTCTATGCGGATTTAGCAGCAGAGAAGCTATTCGCTGCTGAAAGGAATCATCGAAAAATTGTTGTAGAAATCAAAAGCTTTACGAGTCCTTCATTAGTTTCCGAACTAGAAAAAGCTGTCGGACAATACAATATATACCGAGGCTTTTTGAGGCGGCAGCATCCCGAAAGAGAAATATATTTAGCAGTACCTCAACAAATTTATCAAGGATTTTTTATGCGTGTTTCTATTCAAACGATCGTTCAAGACCAAGAAATTAAGTTAATTGTTTTTAATCCAAGTTCAGAGGAGATAGTACAATGGATAAGCTAGAAAAGTATCGGCAGATAGTTCAAAAAATTGTAGCCGTTCACGGACAGTATAAATCCAGTCAGCCCGAAATTGAAAGTCTGACAATTTGCGATCGACAAAACGATAACTATTTATTGATGGGTGCAGGATGGAATCAAACTGGCAGAGTTCACAATATTGTTTTGCACCTCCGCCTTCGCGAAGGGAAGATTTGGATTGAATGGGATGGTATTGAAGAAGGAGTGACTCAAGAATTGCTAGAAGCTGGAGTTTTACCGCAGGATATCGTGCTGGCTTTTTATCCTCCTGAAATGCGGGTTAATACTGGGTTTGCAGTTGCTTAATATCAAACCAAATCCGAGTCTAATACTCTCTTTGTCTGTGTAACGACAGTTGTCAACATGGGAGACTACAGCACAGAACCGGAAACCAAAGCAACGCGAAAACCGATGTCGTTGCTGCGGACGATCGCCGGGTTCCTGGTACGATAGGCACTGCGGCAAAGGATCGCATTGTTGAGCCAAGAACCGCCACGCAGCACCCGGCGATCGTCTGTGCCAGCTTCCCAGGAACTTCCGTCAGTTGGTGCGCCATTGTAGCTATCATGCCACGTATCGCTGCACCACTCCCAAACATTGCCGTGCATATTGTACAGTCCAAAAGCATTGGGGGGAAAACTCCCTACATCAGTTGTTTCTCGCCCCCAAAGTCCTTTGGGGGCTTTTGCGTAGGGGTAGTTTCCGTCATAGTTGACTAATTCCGGGGTAATGGTTTCCCCAAAATGAAATGGGGTTGTTGTACCCGCACGACAGGCGTATTCCCATTCTGCTTCACTCAGGAGGCGATATCTTTCCCCGGTTTTTTGCGAGAGTTTGCCACAGAATTCGACGGCCCTATTCCACCATACACATTCAACGGGAAGTTTTTTATAATCTATAGACCACGATAGAAACCACGATGGGTTTTTTCCCATCACTGCTTTCCACTGTGCTTGAGTGATGGGGTATTTTCCTGCATAAAAAGCAGGTACTGTGACTTGATGCTGGTGGTTTTCATCATCCTCTCGTCCTAATTCGCTGTCGAGGGAACCCATCATAAATGTACCGCCGGGAATGTATACCATTTCCAGTACAATGCCGTCACCTAAGTTTTCCGAAAAAAAGTGAGCAAAGGACTTTCTGCGATTGTTTTCTTTTCCATACGCATCGACTGTGATGACATCAAATTCAAAATAGTTACGTAAATGTTGTTTGAATTTCTCCTTATCCCTATCTTTCAACAGTGAATAGGCAGCAAATTTCACCTGCATTGACTCATCCCCCAATGCTTGAATTATCAAGTCTAAGCCTGCTTCTCCATATTTCAGCGCTTCGGAGAGTGCGGCGATTCTAACTTCGATCGCGGGTGAAGCTAAGCGACTTTTAACGCCGGGGATACCTCCGAGTACCGCAGCATTGACAGGAATTAAATTTTTGCCGCCGAGAACGGCATCGTATTCTCTAGGTTAATTTTGGTGGTTTGACATGATTTCAACTGGGGAGTTTTGCTAGTTGATCCGGCTGCAATGGAGGCATCGCCAGCAACTCATCAACTGAGAAAGGTTGGGGTTGAGGAATTGCAGCTTCAGCATCCATCAGTTCTTTCATTTTCTCAAAAATCAAAACAGTTGCTTCTTCTCCGTCCGTTAGTTTATCGTAACAATAAGGTATGGAAAACCAATGCTCAAAAGCAATCTCTAACAAACCGTTAGTTGCTAATTGCACTTGCCAATATCGAGAATATCTAGCATCTACTATCTCAAATAACGGGGCCCGATTGTGTATGGGATAATAAGTATACCGCTCATCGCAAATACAGTACGATAAATTCCCTTGTCATTCAGAGATAGCATAGACAATATACTCTTTCCCTACTATCAGTTTAAATTCAGTTTCTTGGGTGATGTCTAACGGTGGATTTAGGTAGTTTTCCGGCAAATAAGCCCCTTTGTTGGCAATGCAGCGAATCTTCATATTCTAAAAAACAGGCTAGTTTTAATTGTACGATCGGGCTTTTAATCATTTCCGTTTAATTCAGAATTGTATCTGATGAAGTTCTGTAGATACCGTAGGGTGCGTCGCTGTCTATAATCTGCGGATCGGCTTGAAAATCTCGTAGCGACGCACCATACAAATATTTAATCTACCAAATCGTCTAAGGAAAGCTTCAGGAGGTCGCACAATGCTTTCGTCTGTTCGAGATAGAGTTTTGGAATATGTCTGCCCGCTTCCCAATTTTTCACAGTGGTTACAGTCACGCCCAATTCATCAGCAACTTGCTGCTGCGTCAAAGACAGCGATTGGCGTCGCTGTTTGAGTTTTTCCCCCACACTACTCATTAACTATCCAAATTCAGAATTCCTCTGGTTAAGTTGACTTAACCACCATTTGTCCGTAGTATGAGAGGAGAACATCACATTCGTCAGAAAGCCAGTGCGTCCAGGCTACCAACCTATCAGCACTGGCTGTGGCTCCCATACGTAGGGCGACAAGTTCATTATGCCTTACAAAGAACGACTTTACCGCTTCCCGAACACGGGGAGGGAGTTCTTTCTTTCCTAGTGATATCATCATGTCCGATCGATTGACATGATTGCTGTAGGGGCGGGTTCACCAACAATACTTGCCTAAAATGAATAATATCGTAAACCCGCCCCCACCCAACGACTAATTGTCAGATATCGTCCAATCGATCGCGCATAATACAATTGCCGGGGCGGGTTTTTGAGATAGTCGATTTTAGGCAATTATGGTCGGTGAACCCGCCCCTACGATTTTTTTAACCGGGAATTAAACATAAAGAATCCCCCAAAAATGGGGGATTTCATTTAATGCTATTACATAGCCTTAGTCTCCGGCATCAAACACTTATCGGAATCGCAGCCCGCCGGCCCCGAATCCATCATTTCACCCAAGTCATAGCGACTCAGTGCCGCGTGAAAAACATCTACTTGGCGGCGCGCTAAAGTCTCTTCCACCATCTTGGTGTAAGTTTCCTTGTTTATCGGTTCAAAGGGCAAACGCGGGAAAGTTTCAAGAGCATCAAACCTAGCTAAAAGCGCTGCGGAAATGTAGCCTTCATCATCGCGAATCGCTTCGTAAATCCGAGTACCCAAACTTTCAACTTCATTTTCCCGCAACTCAATCGTGGCCGAAGTGTTATGTCTGACATAGAACTTTTGTACCTGCATATAAAAGTCCATTTGTGCTGCCGCTGAGAATTTGTTAATGTCAATTTCATCAGCACCGGGTAAATCAGCCCAACTTACCGCAACGGGTATTTCTACCAGCCATTCTGTACAGCGTTCATCGAAGGGATTGTTCAGCAAATTGCCGTTTTCATCCTTGTCAGATTGAGACGGAATTACGTTGTATCCGTAGTCGATGCAAGCGAGGGCTACGGGGTCGTTTTTGCCGAAAGTGATCCGGCGAATGAAACGCTGGGCTTTCGGCGGATGCCAGCCGGGAGAAGCACCTGTCAGCAGAGATTTAGTACCCGATGGTTGAACGGTTGTGCAGCGATTTGGGCGTTTTAAGGAATGGCGATCGCAATAATCCCATACTACCCGATTCACAATCTCGCGCCAACCACTCAAATACTCTTCTTCCCGCTGTTTAAAAGCGATTCCTTGGGGAGTTTGCGGGCGGCCTTCCACCCACCAGCGCAGCCACTCAACGCCAAAAGCATGAACGAAGAAATCGAACAATCCCGTGAAAGATACGCCGACAATCGGGTCTAGTTCGCGGCTGTATTGATAGCGGGGTTCAAGAAATTTGTGATTGAGAAGTACCGCGACAGATAGAGCCGCAGCCCTGAAAGCTTCCTCCTGTTCTTTGAAGTTGTAAGGATCAATTTGATTGAGGTGAACCTCAGCCAAATTACAGTGGAAATTAGAGCCGATGATTTCCAGTTTTGTTATCCTAAAGGCTTTTTATCCTTTAGTTCTACAGATTCAATATTCCCTGTAGCTCGGCGTACTTTTTCATTTACTGTAGTTGTCAATGCCCCGCACTCTTGCCAGGATTATGTTCTTCCAAAAAGAAGGTTCACCCGGTACGCTCTACGGTGGTAAAGGATTTTTAATTCCCCTACTTACCTCGGAGTTAACATCTCAGTATTCTCCGATTTTGCGAGGTTTTTTACGTGAGGCAAAATTACTTACCACACGGGTTTAAGCCCACGCGGACTAACCGATGCTCTAATTCTTCCACAGTCATATTAGGATGGCGTTCCTGCAACCACTCTTTAGCTTTTCCTTCGTCGTAAGCTTTCAAAAACTCAAGTTTAAGACTCGGTGTTGAAAGTAAATCAACGTTAGAGCGAGCTACAGCTTCGCCGGCCCATTGAATCGCACCTTCGCCACTATAATACTGTTTTCGGACAGCCTCAATACATTCTTCTAGTGTAGGTTTGCTATGAAAAACACGGGTATGATTTGCCATACGAAGGGCATCGCGCTCTGGATCGATTCTCCAGTTGCCGCTTTCATCTTGTTGCCACAAATTGTTTTTAGCATTTGCACCTAGTTCATCACCCGATTCAAACTGACGCATTCCGGCGCTGTTGTGCACTAGCAAGCCATCAGCAATAAACTCATGATCGCCTTCGACTTCAATATCGAAAGTTTCAGCTTGACCCGCCGGTGCTACAAACAGAACTTCTATTGGCAACCAGTGAGGATTTACCGCACCCTCTGCCATTAGAGCATCCCAATTTGCATCCCTGTGTCCTCGTCCTGTTGGATGGGCAATTAATCGAGAAGCATGAGATTTTACAGAAGGCTTCCAACCTGCTGTCGAAGCTTCTTGAATTAACTGATAAGGCAGGGATAGCCCATTCTTTTTTCCGAGACGGATAGTAAAGCCATCACGCACTGCAAACTGATTGATAAAAGCAACAACTACAGCTTGAGATTGTAAGCCACGAATGTGAAGAGCATGGCATCCGTCATACACTTTGTCCCGACCTTTAAGAACTCTGCGCTGCCGTTCTTGAAAGGTTGTAGCTATTCCCAGAGAAAGTGCTAGTTTTTGAACCTCCTGTAAAAACTCTAACTTGCTAGAGTTGACCAAAACATTTCGGGAAGGAGTGCCATCCGCATCGCTCAATCCTGCGAGAAAAGCAGCTCGAATTTCCCGATTTCCTTGCCAGACAAACTCTGGGATTATAGGACATTGCCAGGGCTGCTTGTACTGTCCGAGAGTCTCCGCAAATTCTTTGCGATAAACATTGATATTCGCATGAGTGCCTTGAATATTCAAAGCAGGATGATAGCCGAGATTGCTGATAATTCTGAGAATCTTCTCTCCTAAGATTCCCTGTAAGCGTTGGGTTGAAATGGCAAAGCTAACGACTCCACCACCACCATTTCGTCTTTTAGTAGATTCTACATCGGCGTGACCATCACCAATAAAGAACCCGACAAGCCATGCCCAATCTGTTGTAGAGTTCGGTAGTCCTTTCAAATGAGGAACAGATATCAGACGATCGCCCTTTTGCAATTCACCTGCATATTTCCAAGTGTAAGAGCGCAATCCATCATAGACAGCAACGCGATGATTAGCAGTACAACGAATCGAAGTTACTGGGGTGCGGATTTCTAAAACATCCTGAGTACCTTGGATAAATTTATTGACAACAGGACGATATTCACCCGACGAAGTTAACACCAACTCCCCAACCTGAATATCTTGGATACGCTTCATCCCCGAAATTGCTGAAACCCTTGTCCCGTAAGCGATACATCGGCGTATGTTGCCAGCGACGATTGTGACCGCCGCTTCATCAATCAACACGCAGCATTCAACAGAATTTAACTGCCGCCCTTGAGCTTTATTCAAAATAGCGGCGCAGCGCTGATAAAGGTCGGGCAATTTCACCGGATTTGCTACTCCGCCAAAACCTTTTAAAGGTTCTCCCACCGGGCGAACGTCGCTCAAATCGATGAATACTTGAACTTCTCCGGCAAATCTTTCATCTGTGGATAATTCCAGCAAAGTTTGATAGGAGTTTACCCAACCTTGGCGAGAATCTCCGACATAAATAGTTGCGGTTTTTTCTGCTATTTTTACTTCTGTTTCTTGACGGCGCAACTCGGCGGGTGTAGAGCCGATTTCGCCTTGCATGGTTAGGGTTAAACGGTTGCGAATCGGCGGCAGTTGGTTGATATATTGTGGTTCCAAGACGGCCCCTGTGCCGCAGCCCATCATTGCCAAATCCATCAACAAACCAAAGGAACGCCAGTCGAGAATATTTGTTGAGGAGCAATTATATGCGCCGGAAAAATTCTCTGGTTGCTCGATCCATTTGCTGCCACCTACCCACAGCCAGCGGCCTGAAGCGAGGGTTTTGAGCTCGTTTTGCATCCGGTGCAGCAGTTGTGTTTCTTCGGGGGTGAGGTTTCCCAGCGATGCCAACCCCTTGACGGTTCGATCGCACACTTGGGCCCAAGTCTCCCTTCCCGTCTCGGTGCGGCGGCTGTAAGTCCTGAAAAATACTGGATTGGCTGCGGGTGCTGTTTCGGGGAAATCGGACAGGTTGCGTTTCTCGCTGGCACTCGATCGCTCTAATTCTCGAACCATAGGTTGTGTACTGACGTGTCGGAATAAATCAACAGACTACGAATATACAACAGGATTCAGATTTAGGGTAAAAGGTTAATATATTTGACAATTTGCACTAAATATGGGGCATCTGTCGATTTTAGATTTTAGATTTTAGATTTTCGATGGCAGAAAGCCATCCTAATTCGATTTGGGATTTGGGATTTGGGATTTTCGATGGCAGAAAGCGACCCTAACGAGTCGTTAAAAACTCAATATTCGGCAACAGCGGGTCTTGAACAACCCCCACACCGTTAAATCCCCAACGTTCCAGCAGCGTTTTCACAGATGAACCGGAAATCGATTCTACCCCGAATCGATCGGCAACCTCAGCAGCGTGGGCGTTGAGATAGCTCAAAGCGTCATAGTCTTCGCGAAACATCAGCAGGTAACTAACTGCCGCATCTGGATGGGGATTGGCACAGAGATATTTGCCGTCACTGCGGGAACGGAGCAAGTAAAAAACTTGAGATAACATCTTATCTTTGTTGTCAAAATAATATGCTACCTCAAGTTGGGAATTTTGAATTTGGAATTTTGAACTTGTACTCTGGCGTAGCCGAAGTATTGGGAATTGCCCAAACGATTTTAGATTGACAACTAGGACTAATGCCAACTCTCACATGACCATCGACTTGTAGCCAGTTGGCATGAGTCCTGCAATTTGAGAGTGTAGAAAAGTTGACTTGTTTTCAATTTTCCACCTAAAAACTACATACATACTTGATGCCTAAAATCAATCTAAAATCGCTGGGAATCTAGCAGTTAAATCAAAGTCAGTGCTAAACCTTTAATCCCTCGCCCGTCGCCAATTTGACCTACAATCGAAGCTTGACCGGTCGTCAAATTGATATTGTACAGACTGGAAACTCCGCCAACCTCGATCGCGGCCAAAGCCCTCTCGTTACCGCCAACACTCCTGATATCAAAGCCGAGAACGGTACCAGCATCAATTCCCAAAGATCCGATCGTATTCAACACTCCATTATTCGGCGGATCTTGCCGCACCAAAATGTCTAAATTGGTGTCAATTGCAAACAGCGTTGTCGAAGTTGCCCCGGCAAAATTATTCACATAGGCAGCCGCAGCCGCCGCGCCGGGATTGCCAAAATTGCGATCGCCCGCAGCATAAGTCAAATTCCCGTCAAGTTGAACTCCCCCCGTCAGCGTGTCAAAATCGACAAGTGCTCCGTTATCCGGGTTGAGGCGGGCGTTTTGACCCGCTTGATTGACAAACCGAATTCGATCGACTGTCGGATTGAAATCAAAACCCGCAGCCCCCGGAGTTAGGGGAACAGCAAACTGCCCGCTACCGACGGCACTTGCTTGCCCAGTAACTGGATTAATCGCGTACAAGCGATTGCTAGAACCCACACCGTATAGCACACCGTTAGCGGGGCGAAAATCAATTCCCAGCAAACTTTCTCCCGGCTGCAACCCAGTAACTGCCACGTCACTGAGAATGGCCCGCGGTGCCGCCTCGTTAAAACCGACAATTGTTTCAGCGCCATTTCTGACAGTTAAGGCGTAAGCTGTAGGCAAAGGCAAAGCCAAACCGTTAATCTGTCTTCCGTCGGCAATTTGACCGACAAAGGAAGCTTGACCGCTACTTAAATTGATATTGTACAAGCCCGAAATGCCACCGACTTCCAGCGCCGCCACTGCCACCTCGCGGCCGCCAATACTCCTGATATCAAAGCCGAGAACGCTATTCGCATCAACTCCCAAAGATCCGATCGTATTCAACCCTCCATTATTCGGCGGATCTTGTCGCACCAAAACATCCAAATCGCTGTCAATTACAAACAGCGTTGTCGAAGTTGCCCCTGCAAAGTTATTCACATACGCAGCCCCTGCTGCCGCCGGATTTGACCCAAAATTGCGATCGCCCGCAACATAAGCCAAATTCCCGTCGAGTTGAATTCCCCCCGCCACCGTGTCAAAATCCACAAGTGCCCCGTTATCCGGGTTGAGGCGGGCGTTTTGATCGGCTTCATTGACAAACCGAATTCGATCGACTGTCGGATTGAAATCAAAACCAGCAGCCCCCGGAGTTAGAGGAACAGCAAACTGCCCGCTACCGACTGGACTTGCTTCCCCAGTCATCGGATTGACAGTATACAAGCGATTGCTAGAACCCACACCGTAAAGCAAACCGTTAGCCGGCCGATAATCAATTCCCAGCAAACTTTCTCCCGCTGGCAATCCAGTCACGGGCAAATCTGTGAGGACACTTCCCGGATTGGAAAGACTAAAACCGACAATCCGATTAGCAGGAGTTAAAGCATAAGCCGTTGTCCGCGCTGGAGGCGGGGGATTGGGAACAACGCTGCTAATATTATTAGTGAAACTTGCCTGGTTAATCGCACTTTGCCTCACCCCTCTGAGAGTAGCGAGAAATTCTCCTGTTACCCGGTCTTGAATAACAGTATCGTTTCCAGCTTCCAGAATATTCAAGTCGCTAAAACTGAGGCCTTCTCCCAAACCGATTAAATCTGTACCTGGTACAAAATCCGCGATCAGGTCAGCATTTGCCAAACTAACACCGCCGCTGGTACCGAAAGGGTCAGCCTCAGCGTAGCGCCTCAAAACAAATACGTCTGCCCCCTCTCCCCCTATCAGGATATCAGCATCTCGATCGCCCGACAAAACATCATTGCCGGAGTTGCCCGATATGGAATCGCTGCCTTTCCCGCCCACTAAAAAATCGTTACCTTCTCCGCCGTTAATAATGTCGTTATCTAAATCTCCAAAAAGCGAATCTTGACCAGAATTGCCCTCAATTAAATCGCTTTGCTTGCCTCCATAAATGCTGTCATTACCAGAGTTTCCGGCAATGGTGTCAGTGCCCATCAAACCAAAAATCAGGTCATCTTCTGGAGTTCCTGCTAGCAAGTCTGCTTGGGCGGTGCCTCTAATTTCTGCCATCCTCTAATCACCCTCTAAATTTGATACTTCTGTTGCCTAACGGCGGTGGTATTCTCAGTCAAAATATCACAAATTCGCACTTTTAGGATAGTTTTTCTTATTTTCGGCTGTAGGGGTGGGTTGCCATAAAAGTATTACACGCAGCTAAAATGATATATAAACCCGCCCCCGGATTCAAATAGACCCACTCCTAAAGACAGATCGCTTAGCCGTATTTTATGGTTTGGTGTGTAGCTGGCAGGCGATCGCAGCTCAACTGCAAACAGCCAAGCTGAAATTTTTAGCGGTGCGAACCTATGAAATTTTGTACTGCGTTCATTAGTAATATACGCTGACTCTATAATTTTGGATCTGTACAGTTAGAAAAATTTTTTTAACTTTAATCTTAAAGCTTGCGAAGGTGAGCTTTGTCTGTGTAGCGGCGACCACTATCGCTTAATATAAAGTCGAGTATAAATGCGGAATTGGCACAATAAGTTAGTTGAACAGTCGTCTTCAGACGACTTAGGAATGAGAATTAAATAACTTACAATTTTAATGGTACTTGTGGGATGGGCGTCCCGCCCGTCCAGAAAGGGCGGGCTATAAGAACCCAACCCCTACTCCCCACAAACTTCTGTAAATTATTTAATTCGCGATCCTTAAGCTTTCAGGCAGGGGTTTAAATCCCTGCCTGAATCGGAGTTTCAAGTTTCCCCTGCTTTTTCAAGCTTTCAGCAGTGCTTTAGAAGCTGATTGCCCTGCGAGTTTCAGTTGCGATCGCAATTTGAGATTCAACAACAGCAACACAGTCCACTGACTGAGTATCGAAAACAAAATCGTAGTTTCAGATCCTATGTAAGACGAAAAAGACCCAAAAATCGGAAATGTTAAAGATAGCCAGAAGAAAGGAGCTTTTTCTGGAGTGAGCAACAGCATAGATAAAATCACAGGTGGTAACAAGATAGCACCGCCGATCGTACCTGCGGCCCAAATTTCCTGATTGCGGGTTTTGAGAAATAGGAATAGTTGGGTGATGGTTGCGTAGATGAGGATCGGATTTATGCCGAAAATTACACTCCAAAATAGGGTTGTGTCAGACTTTTGAAACTCGCCCCGAGGTATTAAAAGTAGTCCGATGAGTAAAATGAAAGATGAGCTGAGGAGATTAATCGCGATCGCAACTACAGCCGGACTTTTTTCGCTCCAAACCAAATCGAGTAGTGGGTAACGTCGCCACAACTTGTGACCGCTGGGAACAATTTGTTGCCGATACCTTGCCCAATCATACAAAGATTGTCTGTCAGATGTTAAAGATGCTATTACAATTAAGAACATCACCAAATTCAAGGTTAGCAAAGGAAAAGTTTTACCGTAGGCTAGGGGGTCAGATTGGAGTGCAAAGCCTAAGATGATTGGCTGACAGCAGATAACCGCAAAATAACTTTGTCGCTTGCTCAAAACTGTAGTAGTGGGATTGGGAAAACGGCGCTGCCATCCCTGCCACATCCAATAGGTTCCGATACCACAAATTGACAGAGACAAAACAAGACCACTCACAATATTTTTACCGATTGGCAAGTAAAACCATTGTAAGTTGTCTATATCTACACCTAATGAATTGAATTCGTATCTAGAGATCGTGCCATAAATTAGATATCTTAGGATACCAATGGAAGACACAAATGTTCCTAAGTCCACAGCACTTACTGTCAACTGAATCGTAGAAATTACAAACACAAACAAAGCAATACCGCCAGCCAACCAAGGTTGAAATCCTCCCAACCAACTGGTTGTCAATCCAAATAGCATCGCAGTGCTGTAGAATAAACTACAACTAGCTGCGATCGCCATGTAAAAGCATAAAATTTCATGCAAAGGTATTTGAGCCGCTAATCCACTGTATAGATGTAGTGGTATTACCAGAATTGCTGCTAGATAAAGCAAAATAGGGACACCGAAAATTTTGCCAATAAAAATGGTATTGGCAGATTGGGGACTGAGGCGAATAAAGTTGAGCGTACCCAGGCGTTCCTCCTTGTCTAAGTCACTGACGAGCATATAAGTCCCTGCTACTAATAGGACTAACACGCTAAATATACTCAGCCAAATAAATATTTCTACCCACCACTTTGGCCAGTCAATTACTATGTTACCCAAGGCATCTGTGAGACATTGTGTTCCTGGTTTTGTGTCAGTAGTCGTCTTTAAAACACAAAATCTGTTATAAATCGGTTCAGTACGATCGACATTACGAAGGGCAACGGGTAACTGGGCGCTGTAATACATGAAAAGCAGCAGTTGAGGCCCTAAAGAGAAAGCAGATGCGATCGCCATATTGCCAATATTCAAGCTGCCTTTGATTTCTCGAAATAACTGAGGATTCCAGTTGCCGATTTGGTCTAATAAGTTGAGTGTCATGATTTATTACTTATTGGTGATTGGTAATTCTCTCTCTGCTCTTCCTCTGTGTCCTCTGCGCTCTCTGCGGTTAAATAATTCCGGTTCAACCGTAAAGAATATAACTCAGTTATAACTCACTGTTGAATTATTTTCAATAACGGGAAAGAAGCCCGTTCCACAAAGAATTAATTTGATTCTGGAAAATACTAAATTAGGATGCTTGTTTGTGCCCCATATTGAGAAAAATGGTTTCTAAATCTTCTTGAGTGCAGTGGAATTCTGTTAGCGGAATCTGTGCCGTGACGAGTTCGCGCAATAAATTGGCGGCATCTTCCCGGCTTCCCGAAAAGTTAACGCACACCTGATTAGTTTCCTGGACTATTTCCCAACTTTCTATCCAAGGAAAGTTTTTTAACTCGGATATTAGCGCTGCTAAATTATTGCCTAAAACGGACATCAAAATTTGCTGGCGGCTGAGGCGTTTGTAAAGTTCTTGTAACGGTGCGCTTTCGACCAGATATCCGAGTTCCATGATACCAACCCAGGTACAAAGTTCGGCTAAGTCGCTGAGGACGTGAGATGATATGACTACAGTCATGCCCACTTGTTGCAAAAGTTTGATAGTTTCGCGGAACTGCATTCGGGCGATCGGATCTAAGCCAGAAACGGGTTCGTCTAACAACAGCAACAGCGGTTCGTGGATAATAGTTCTCCCCAAACTCAGGCGCTGTTTCATCCCCCGCGACAGGGTAGAAATTAAGCTGTTGCGCTTGTTGGTTAGTTGCACGAGTTCTAAAACAAAGTTGATTCGCTCTCGGCGGCGCGGTTGCTGGAGGTTGTAGAGTCGGGCAAAATAGTCTAAATAATCCCAAACAGTCAAGTCGTCGTAGAGGGGAAAGTCATCGGGAAGAAAGCCGATGCGCTGTTTGAGAATCGGGTGCGATCGATCGCGCAATAACCTATCGCCGTTGATGTAAATTTCCCCTGTAGTCGGTTCCTCAGCAGCCGCCAACATCCGCAGCAAAGTAGTTTTGCCGGCACCGTTGGGGCCGATGAGTCCGCATACTTCGCCGGCTGCTACTTGCAAATCGATGTCATTGACGGCGATATGGCGATCGAATTGTTTCGTCAGCCCGCGAGTTTCTATTGCTAGTTGTTTTGCCATGTTTGGAGGGTGAATGAAGTTTTATCGGTGCATTCCTGGGAATAATAGGAGTTATATCGAGTCCGATTGATTTGAGGGGATTATTCGTGGGGGAGGGCGGGTTTATTTAACCTGTCTGCAAACGTTTAAGCCTACTGGCGAACCCGCCCCTACAGCTAATGGAGAATGCTGCAATATCTCAGATAGATCCGATCCGTTATTACAAATGCCATGTCTTGTAGGGGCAGGTTCACCGACAATAATTGCCGAAAACAGACAATCTCATAAATCTGCCCCCTCGACTAATCTACCGGACACGATATTACGCATCAAAACCAAACAAACCGGGTTTTTGTGGTTTTTACGGGCTATAACCCGTCTTCTGGGCAAAAAACCCGGTTTCTGGCCACCCGTGCGTAAATCCCGATCGAAATAAATGTCTGCAGCTACCCTAGCTCGTTCTTCCAGGAATTGTCATCTCGTTTCTGAAATTAAAACAAAGACATTCTCGATCGCTGAAATCCCTGCTACTATTAACTCTTCCTTCTTCCCGATCGCTGATTCGGTATGACATCTGATACGCGCACCCTTTAATCCGTGTATCCGTGTTAATCCGTGTAGTGCCTTCCTTCTTCCTTCTGCTATATCAAGTCTGCACGGAAAATTCCTCTGGATCGATATCCCAATTTGCCCAGCGAATTGCCTCCCTAGCTGATGTCAGGTTAGGCGGCACTCTCAAAGCGTGAATGAATCCCGTACTCGGACAAATCATTTTTAACAAACAAATCGGCTCGACATCGGCATTATCTATTGTTAATAGTGAATATTCCTGCCAACTATCTATTTTTTCTGCTGACAACTCTTGACAAATGCGATCGTAACCAATTCCTTCAATTAACACTCGCCGAAGTTCGGCATTCTCTTCTGTTAAAAGCCATTGGGGTTGCCATTGATTTGGGTGGACTTTGCCGTATTCTTCAGGCAATCTGACGCCGTGATAATAGTAAAAATTCCATCCATCGGCAAACTCGATCGCAGGTTCTCCTTCGGCGTGCAAGCGGTTTTGACTGTCAAAGCGCAGGTGGCGGGGGCGATCGCACACCGCGCAAAACTTTTCAAAGGGAATTATTAAACCGCAATGCTCGAAAAGCTGCTTTTGGCAGCGAAGTATTTCTTGTGCCTTTTGGGAAAGATTGACGCCTAATGAAGATATATACCATTGGGTCAAATAGATTTATTTAAACAAATTCGTGGGGGTTTCACGGGATTGCCGAGATAACAAATAAATGGGAAAACCGTTCCCTATCATTCCTTCCGATCGCACATAGCTTTCAGCCCATTCGTACATTAGCGAACTCAGTGTGCTGTCTGCTTCGGACTCGACAGTCATGCTGCGGAGTTCATAGTTCCACACGCCCGGACTTGCCAATTCTCCCACAGGGGACATCCATTTCTGGTCTATATCTTTCCCCAATATATTGCTGAATTTGTCTGAGAAGTTTTGTGAATGGTCGCGTTTGAGCAAGTTGAAGATTTGGAGACAAGCGTCGGGGGGACTGCTGCAAATAATAACTTCGGGTTCTTCTAAGCCAATAGCGGTATAGGCAACTTTGATGGCTTCTGTGGCTTTTTGACCATCAATTGGTTTCGTCGAGAGAGTAAGACGTTTCTGTGCGAGTTCGCCTAACACGCACAGAGCGGTAATTTTGTTGTTGCCGAGATTCAGTGTTGTGAGATTGGTGAGCGCTCGCAAGGCGCTGATATCGGTAATTTTATTGTTGTTAAGGTTCAGTGTTGTGAGATTGGTGAGCGCTCGCAAGGCGCTGATATCGGTAATTTTATTGTTGTTAAGGTTCAGTGTTGTGAGATTGGTGAGCGCTCGCAAGGCGCTGATATCGGTAATTTTATTGCTGTCCAGCTCCAGTGTTGTCAGATTGGTGAGCGAGCCGAGGAACCTGATGTCGGTAATTCTCTTGGAGTTCAGATTCAGTGTTGTCAGATTGGTGAGCGAGCCGAGGAAGCTGATGTCGGTAATTTGATTGTTGCCCAGATTCAGTGTTGTCAGATTGGTGAGCGAGCCGAGGAAGCTGATGTCGGTAATTTTATTGCCGCCCAGATGCAGTGTTGTCAGATGGGTGAGCCAGCCGAGGAACCTGATATCGGTAATTTTATTGCTGCCCAAATCCAGTGTTGTCAGATTGGTGAGCGAGCCGAGGAAGCTGATGTCGGTAATTTGATTGTTGCCCAGATACAGTATTTTCAGATTGGTGAGCCAGCCGAGGAAGCTAATGTCGGTAAATTGATTGCTGGCCAGATGCACTGCTTTCACATTGGTGAGGCAGGCGAGGAAGCTGAAGTCGGTAATTTGATTGTTGCTGAGATCGAGCATTGTCATGCTTGAAAGTATCTGCTCCGCTGCTTGTGGGTCATCAGTTCCAGCCTTTTCTAACAACACTTTAGCTGTGTGCCTTGCCTCTTCTGAAAGACTGTCAATATGCCTGCACCTGTCGGCAAAGCTGCAAAAACTCATTGGCTCGTTTGGTTGTTTTTCTGACATAAAACACTGCGAGAGGGACAAAATTTGAGTGACAGTTGACCTCCGAGCATTGACATCCGATCGCTGAGTGAAGTCTATTATTTCAAATCTTCCAGCTTAATCCGAGGATCGACAGCTTTCAGCAGCAAATCTGCCAACAAATTCCCCACAATCAACATCGTCGCACCCATCATCAAACTAGCCATTACTAAATACAAATCTTGATTGTTCACCGCCTCCAAAGTCAGCTTTCCCAAACCCGGCCAATTAAAGAAAAATTCCGCAATAAACGCACCGCTCAACAAACTAGCAAACTCAAAACCCAACAGCGTAATCAACGGATTAACAGCATTCCGCAAAGCGTGAACGTAAATTACTCGATCGTCCGGCAAACCTTTCGCGCGCGCTGTTCTGATGTAATCTTGACGCAGCACGTCTAACAATTGTCCGCGCATCAATCTTTGCAAACCCGCAAAACCAGTAACGCTGAGGGCGACAGTTGGCAAAATTAAGTGCCAGCCGTAATCGAGGATTTGACCCCACCAAGGTAAGTCTGCGTGGTCGATACTTGTCATTCCTCCGACGGGAAACAGAGGCGAAGTATTCTGAGCAAAAAATAGCAGCAACAAAGCTGTGATAAAGCTGGGAAATCCCTGTCCGGTGTAGCTGACTACTTGCAAAACTCGATCGACTGTGCGGTTTTGATTGACGGCGGCGACAATTCCCAAAGGAATCGCGATCGCCCAAGTTACAATCAAAGATGCGATCGCCATTAATAACGTCGCCGGTACCCGTTCCCACAGCAGCGAAGCTACGGATCGCTGATACACAAAACTCGTGCCAAAATTCCCCCGCGTCACAATTTGTTGCAGCCACAGCCAATACTGCACAATCGCTGGTTTATCTAGGCCGAACTGCTGTTCGAGTTGCTTGAGTGTCTCCGGCGAAATCTTGGGATTTTGGCTCAATGTATCCAAGTAATTTCCCGGTGCTAGCTCAATAATTGCAAAACAAAGAGCCGATGCTAAAAGTAGCGTTAATAGTGCCTGCAACAGTCGCTTGACAACATAAGTAAATGTCTCGCCACCAAACAGAGAACCCAGCCCTCGCCAATTTCGATTTACTTTAATAGAAGTCATACGATTTTAGATTTTAGATTTTAGATTTTAGATTTGAAGAATTGTGAATGATATTAATGCCGATTGCATCGGAATGATTTAACCACAGAGAGCGCAGAGAGCGCAGAGTTCGAGAAGAGAGAGATAAATGATTCCGATGCAAACAGCAAAGATATTATTTGTCAACAGTCAACAGTCAACAGTCAACAGTTAACCGTTAACTAACTAATATTCAACTAGCGTGACGATCGGCACATCCGGCAATTTCTGCCTGCCGCCCAAACCCTGCAATTCAATGATAAAAGCAAAACCGACAAGCTCGCAGCCAGCTTGTTCTAACAATTTAGCCGTCGCTGCCGCTGTTCCGCCAGTGGCGATTAAATCGTCCACAATCAGCACCCGGCTGCCGGATGTCATCGCATCTCGGTGCATCTCCAGTCGATCGACACCGTATTCCAATTCGTACTCGGCAAAATGAACCGCACCGGGCAGTTTCCCCGGCTTGCGGACAGGAATAAAGCCTATTCCCATTTTATAAGCCAACGGCGCGCCAAAGATGAAGCCCCGCGATTCCATGCCCACCACATAGTCAACAGACATTGCAGAGCATTTTTCCGCTAAGCTGTCAATGGTGTAGCTCAGCCCTTGCGGGTCGCGCAGCAAAGTTGTAATGTCTCGAAACAGAATTCCCGGCTTGGGGAAATCAGGAATGTCGCGAATCAGAGATTTGAGATCCATAAGCTTGCAGATCGGCGTTGAGGGTAACGAGGCATCAAAAATGGTACAATAATAACGTCAAAATTTAAAATATTAAAAATAAAAATTAAAACTAAGAGCTTCTTTAATTTTTATTCTTTAATTGCTTAATCCTTTACGTACTATGTAAACAAATGTCATAATTCCCTAACAACAGGGTTGAATATCAACATTTGTCACCCTATGATCTAAAGTCAAAAATCTAATATCTAAAATCCAATGATTAAGTTGGCAGCACGAGTGGGTGAGGTTACTCCTTCTATAACCTTGGCGATCGCCGCTAAGGCTAAAGCCATGAAGGCCGAAGGGATTGATGTCTGTAGTTTGAGTACGGGAGAACCGGACTTTGATACCCCCGAACACATTAAAGCAGCAGCAAAACAAGCTTTAGACGCGGGGAAGACTAAGTACGGCCCTGTGGCTGGGGAACCGCAGTTAAAAGCTGCGATCGCTCGCAAACTCCAATCCGACAACAATCTCCACTATCAACCGGAAAATATTATTGTCACCAACGGCGGCAAGCATTCCCTCTACAATCTGATGATGGCTCTGATCGAGCCGGGAGAGGAAGTAATTATTCCCGCTCCCTACTGGCTGAGCTACCCAGAAATGGTTAAACTCGCTAGCGGCAAGCCAGTAATTGTACGGACTGATGCTTCTACAGGATATAAAATTACACCGGAACAACTGAGTCGAGCGATTACTCCCAAAACCAAGTTATTTGTACTGAATTCGCCTTCTAATCCGACGGGAATGGTGTATACTCCGGCGGAAATAAAAGCCTTGGCCCAGGTGATAGTCGATCGAGATATTTTAGTCGTTGCTGACGAGATTTACGAAAAAATTATATATGACGGCGCCCAGCACGTCAGCATCGGTTCCCTGGGCAAAGAAATCTTCGATCGCACCCTGATCAGCAGCGGTTTTGCTAAAGCTTACTCGATGACAGGCTGGCGAATCGGTTATTTGGCAGGGCCGATCGAATTAATCAAAGCTACCAGCACCATTCAAGGTCACAGTACCTCAAATGTGTGTACCTTTGCACAGTACGGCGCGATCTCCGCTTTGGAAAGCAGCCAAGAGTCTGTCGAAAAAATGCGTCAAGCTTTTGCCGAAAGGCGTCAGGTAATATTTGAATTGCTCGATGCTGTCCCCGGAATTAGCTGCATTAAACCAGACGGTGCTTTCTATATGTTTGTCAACATCAGCAAGACTGGAATGAATTCTTTGGAATTTTGCGACGCTTTCTTAGAACAGCAGCAAGTAGCCGTTATTCCGGGGATTGCTTTTGGTGCAGACGACCACATTCGCTTGTCTTACGCCACCGATTTAGGCACAATTAAAAAAGCCGTAGAAAGGCTCGATAAATTTGTCCGCAGCATCTAAAAATTAGTCATTAGTCATTAGTCATTAGTCATTAGTTGTCATTAGTGATTAGTGATTAGTGATTAGTTATTGGTAGTAACTGCCCACTGTCAACTGTCAACTGTCAACTGTCAACTGACTAAAGCTGTTTAGTCATAATCTCTTTGAGCAAATCCAGCCCCTTCTTAACTCGCCGAGAAACAGTCACCGCACTGATACCCAAGCGTTCGGCCGTTTCCTTCTGCGTCAAATCGTAGAGAAAAACAAACTCCAATATCTCGCGAGTTCGTTGTTCTAACATAGCCAAAGCTTGCTGTACGCGAATTTGATCCTCTTGCGCCAACTGAAAACTCCGATACTTGCTATCGGGCACCAATTCTCCCAGACAAGTCGCCCCCTCGTCTTCATCTTGCATCGGCGCGTCCAAACTCAGAGGCGATCTGTTGAGATGGGCCAACTTAATTTCTTGCCATTCTTGTACAGAAACCTCAAGCACTGCTGCTACTTCAGCATCCGTAGGTTTGCGGTTTAGCTGCACCTGCAAATCCTTGATCGCTGCTACTGATTTGCGTTCCAGGGACTGCCAGTGGCGGGGAAAGCGCACAGAAGGGCTTTTGTCCCGCAAGTAGTGTTGAATTTCGCCCCGAATGTATGGAATTGCAAAGGAACTAAAAGCGTGTCCCTTCGCGATATCAAACCGCTCGATCGCCCTGATCAACCCCATACATCCGACTTGCAGCAAATCGTCGTAGCTTTCACCGCACTGGTTGATCCAGTGGTAAACTTCTTTTCTGACCAGTCCAATATTCAGTTTAACTAACTGATTGCGGATTTCATTCGATCTAGAAATTTGGTACTCGCGCAACAATTGCAAATTTTCGCTTTTTAGCTCGTTCGGCACTGTGGTAGACATGGTGACATAAGGGTTGGTAGAGCAGAGGACTGAAGTTGCTTTAGATCTAGTTTCCAATCTAGTCTAAAAAAATTCACTTTTAGGTAGTGTAATCCTAGCACTTAATCGGTGTGATAGCGGACACACCCGTTTAACTTTCCGAATGTGCAGGGATTTAGCTGAATTATCCGAAGGTTTTCCGCATAAGGCAGAACTTTATCAGGTAGAATACTTTCGATACAAGCCCGAATTTAACCGGGATTTTGCCCAAGTATATTATAATCTGAAAGCGGTTTGAATACAATACTTTAATTAATTAAAAATCCCAACTTAATAAGTTGCGAATGACCACAGTTTAACCATAAATTTAGTCATTAGTCAACAGTCCTAAGTTATATTGCTCGAGACTGTTGGCTAATGAAGAGGGAGCAGGAGCTTTACAGCCAGAAACTGCTCAAATTCGATCGATCCTGAAAGCCAATTTTATGACACAGAAGGCTCAATGCGAGCGTAAAACAGACCCCGAATTTTCACGTCCAGAGCCGGTCTAGCTCCCAAATCAGTATCAGAAGGCTGCGTGCTCTCAAAAATCCCGCCAACTTCGCCAGTGGCGCTGTTGACTTTAGCAACTTGGAGAGAAATTTTGCCGGCCTTAGTGCGAGTGTCAGCAACCTTAACATTAGCCCGCACGCGTTTGGAATTGTCACTAGCCGGAAGCGCTACAGCATTGTCGTAGCCAGTCGATACCCCGCGAGCTTTAGGGTCTAAAAAGCCTGCGCTGCGGTAAGAAGGAACGTTAAACTCCCCTCGCAAATCGGTGGAAGTATTGATAGCAACCACTCCGGGTTCGGAACTTGCCACTAGCTGTTTAATGGTAAACAAGAAAGGTACTTGCTCTCCGCCCGGTAATTGAATCGTAATAGCTTGAAAATCCAAGCCGTCCTCTTCTGTGAAAGTGAGAGTTCCGTCAGTACCGACCTTGAGCGTACCTTGAACTTGGTCAATGCTCGACGTGAACCGGGTCAGCAATTTACCAGGCACAAATTCCGCCTCTTGGCGTTTGTTTGCTGGTTCTTCCTTCACAAAATAAGTTGTGGGCTGCAAACACAAACCAGTCAGTTTATAGGTGGCGCCCGCTTCGAGGGGGATCGATCCCCTCGAAGTTTCTGCCAAGCTAGGGCAGTTATTAGCCAAGCCAGTACCTCTAATCTGGTCGTAGGTGAGCAACTCAGTTGTCGCCACCGTCGAGTCAGGAGCCGAAGAACAAGCAACCAGCGCACTCATGCAAAATGCTAAAAGTGCAACAATTAAAGCACGATATTTCATTGCAAACCTCAATATCCAACATCGGATTATATTAAGAAAAAGCCCTAGTTCGAGCAAAATATAATTGCCCGCCGGCAGGCTAGGCCAGCGCTTAGGGTAGCATTTAGATCCTGATCCCTCGCTTCACCGAGACCGGCATTGACTCAAAAAATCAAGCTAGTGCGCCGTGAAAATAAGCATGAACTTATGATTTCTCAATCATGTTCGGATCGCAGCCCAATACACATGGTACGACGGGTTGTGCTCTTTTCCTGACTTGGACTGCAAATTAATATTGCTTAAGTCAACCTACTTAAGTTACTTTGCTTATGACCCCGAATGGCGATCGCGACTAGCTCGATTAGTCAGTTGACCAAAAGGCTGGGGACAAAGGCCTTGTAGATTTCAAAGGAAGCAGCAGTATGGACAACGGCAAAGATTTAGAGTCAGAAAAGTTGCAGTCTCAAATGCACTCGCTGACAGAGGCGATTCGGACTTTAGCCGAAAGTTGTCAGGGAGACAGTCTGCTGCTTTTGGCCCTGCTGCGGAGGCTGGAAGCTTCGCACCGGGAAATTCGGGACGGTTTGTTTCAAGCGTCTTTTCCCGACAACCGCCAAGCACTTTACAAACTGCTCAGGAATATTGAAGCCAATGGCGGCTGGCCTTACATCCACCGCATGAAACTTCGATCGCTCTTGGAGTATAGCCAACAATTATCTCCCCTAGAAGATTCTCCAGCCGAGTCGCCACAAGACTCGGCCGAAACTCCCCAGGACGTTAAATAGTTTTGAGTTATGAGTTTAGTGAGTTTTACATTAACTCATAACTCATCACTAAGCTGCGCGATCGCACCTACAACCCCGAAGGTGGAGGAAAAGGTGTAGGAAAAGGTATCAGGTTCGGCACCGTCGGGAATATAGGCGTCTGGCCCGGCATTGGCAATAGTCCGGGAGTCGGAGTCGGGGCCAGAGAACTCATTGACACCAGAGGCGAATCATCAGGCGCGCTAACTGTCGGTGCAGTAGGAATCCTCGCAGCAGTTGGCGTCGGAGTCGGAGTCGGTGCTGCTGTCGGAGTCGGAGTCGGTGCTGCTGTCGGAGTTGGAGTCGGTGCTGCTGTCGGAGTCGGAGTCGGTGCTGCTGTCGGAGTTGGAGTCGGTGCTGCTGTCGGAGTTGGAGTCGGTGCTGCTGTCGGAGTCGGAGTCGGTGCTGCTGTCGGAGTTGGAGT